>JBFMBH010000255.1 GCA_040755095.1 Thermodesulfobacteriota bacterium | reverse complement strand
CCCGGGAGCCGGGCTCCCGGGCCAAGATCGCCGTGGTGTCCCGGGATGTCGACGTCGATCCGGTGGGCGCCTGCGTGGGCATGAAAGGCGCCCGGGTGCAGAACGTGGTCCAGGAGCTGCAAGGCGAGAAGATCGACATCGTGCCCTGGAGCCCGGATCCGGCCAAGTTCGTCTCCAACGCCTTGGCGCCGGCCCAGGTCTCCATGGTCAGCGTCGACGATGCGCGCCGGGCCCTCATCGTCATCGTGCCGGACGATCAGCTTTCCCTGGCCATCGGCCGCCAGGGACAGAACGTGCGCCTGGCCGCCCGGCTTCTGGAATGGAAGATCGACGTCAAGAGTGAGACCGCCTACACCCGCATGATGCAGGAAGGCTATCAGTCCCTGCTGGAGATCCCGGGGCTCGACACCAGGACGGTAGACGCCCTCTACGAGGCGGGATTCACCTCGGTGACCGAGCTGGCCGAGGCGACGGCGGAGGAGGTGGGGCAGGTGCCGGCGGTGGGTCCGGAGCGGGCGGCCGAGATCGTGGCCCGGGCCCGGGAGCAGCTGGAGCAGCTGGAGCAGCAGGAGCAGCAGGAGCAGCAGGAGCAACAGGCGGCGGCAGGGCAGTCGGCAGCAGAAGTCGGCGCCGAGCCGCCAGCAGGACTGGACGATCCCCAGACAGCCAACGGCTGAGGCGGGAAGCACCAGGGGATTGGACGCTCGGGATGGGCATTTCTCCGGGGGGCACGGCGTGATGCGCGGCTGCGCGGCTGCGCGCTCCGGGGGGAAGGGAAACGGAGGGCCGGGACAGGCCGCATGTGGCGGGAGGCCCGGCTTGGAGCAAACGATGGGCAAGATCAGGGTATATGAGTTGGCCAAAGAGGCCGGGATGGACTCCAAGGTGCTGACCGCCCGGCTGCAGGAGCTGGGCTACAACATCAAATCCCACAGCTCCACTCTGGAGGACGACCTGGCGAACGAGATTCGCCATCGGGTCCTCGGCCTGGTAAGCGAACGGGTGGAGGAAAAGCGCCTGCAAGCCAGGAGCGGCAGCCCGATCATCCGGCGGCGCACCCGTCTGGTGCCCACGGAGCCGGGGACGGGGGAAGAGGCGGTGGTGGCGGAGACCGCGGCCGAGGCGCCGGAGGCCCCGGTGGAGCCGCCGGCCGTCCAGGCGCCGCCGCCGGAGGAGCCGTTGCCGGAGCCAGAGGCACCGGCGGTCCTGGCGGAAGAGCCGGTTGCCGCGGCTCCCGCACCGGAGATGATGGCGGTGCCGGCAGCGGAAGCGGCAGCGGCGCCGGAGCCGGAGCCGGCAGTGCCGGCCGCGCCGGCGCCGGAGCCGCCGGAGGTGGCCGCCGCCCCGGAGCCAGCTGCCCTGCCGGAGAGCGTTGCCGCTGAGACCGCCCCGCTGCCGCCGGCCGAGGTGAAGCCGGCCGCGCCGGTGGCCCGGCCCCGCAAGGAGTTTGTCAAGGTGATCAAACGGGCGGCCATTGTGCTGCCAACCGAGCCCCGGGCTGAAGAGCGGCCCCGGGAGCGGCCGCCGGCCCGCCGGCC
>JBFMBH010000254.1 GCA_040755095.1 Thermodesulfobacteriota bacterium | reverse complement strand
GAAGGCGTGGCAATGGCGCCGGACGGCAACATCTACTTTCACCCTGCTGATTACCTCGACGACTTCTCGCAGGGAACACTCGGTGAACGCGCCTGGTTCATCCACGAGAGCACCCACGTCTGGCAATTCCAGCAGAAGATGGATGTGGGAATCGGGTCAGTACTGGCCTACTTTACTGGCAACACGAGCTACCTGCCATTGGAATCGTCGACGACATGGGCAGCGCTAAACGTCGAGCAGCAGGCCAATCTCGTAAGGGACTACTACCGTTCGATCAATGGAGTACAAGTTCCAGGGGCGTCACGATGCGACATGGAGTGGATCATTCCGTTTGCCGAAAGGGAGTTCTGAGAGGTGGCAGCATGACAGCGATTCGGTTACTGGTAACAGTTATAATCATGGCGTCATCTGTTGTTATTGCGGCTCCTTCCTGGAGTGATGAGCCAAACGGGCACTCCCTACTTGCAGATTACCTGCAGTGTATGGAAACGGAAAAGCAATCCGCCAGGCCGGAGGAAGACAGGCTTCTCAAAGTCGAAGGCCAAGCCGCTGCCGCGCAGTATCTCTTTGAAAGGCTCTATAGAGTCGCCTTGCCTTACGCAGAAAAAGGCCTTCCTCAGGCGCAATTCGATGTTTCCTTTGCCCTGGGCCTGGGATACGGGCATGGGAAGCCAGATCCGTCCACGGAGGAGCGCGAACAGAAATCGCTCCCGTGGCTCATCAAAGCGGCGCTCGGCGGCCAGCCTGAGGCACTCCAAACACTGGCCGATTGCTTCCGCAATGGCTGGCGTTCGCTGCCGAAGAGTGCGGAACTGTCCAGCTGCTGGAAAGAGGCCAAGACCGACAAGGACCTTATTCCGAAATGCCATGCCATGATGGAGTCACTGACTGCTGGCCGAAAACCGGAATGATGAATGGTGTTCCGGTACCGGTGCCGCATAGATCTGACACGTGATGCCCCATGAACATTCCGAAGCACAGGACCATCACCATCGACCACCTCGCCCTTGCCGTGGCCATCCTGGTCATCGTCGTCGTGTCCTATTTCTCCTTTGCCGACCGCGCCGCCCCCTCCCAGCCCACCGCCTCCAGCCAGCCCTCAGCCGCCCGGCCGGCCACCCAGCCCACCCCTCCCCACCCCGCCGCCCGTCCCGACCCCGCCCTCGCCCCCATTCTCAAGGCGGCGGAGGCGCGGCTCGATCCGACCGTGGTCGCGGCGGCCCGCCGGCGGGCCAGGGAGGAGGCGGAGGCGCGACGGGAGGCGCGGGTGGCGGCCATGGCGGAGCCGTTGACCGATGTGGCGCCGCCGCAGCCGGAGGTGGAGATCGGGCCTGAGGACGATCCCGGCTACCGGTGGCGACTCATGAACGGGGCACCGGCGCCTCAGGCCAGGCCCTCATCCGCCCCCGAGCTCCGGGACCCCTTCGCACGGCCGGAGATCATCGTCGACATCCGGCGCAAGCGGGACTGATGGCGGCGGACACCGGCGCAGCCCCGCCGGCTGAGCACAGCGGGCCGGCCCGGGGCGCCCATCCCCTGCCGCCTGCCCTTCCGGCCTGGCAGGGCATCCTGGCGGCGCTCGCCACCGCCTTCTTCCTGGTTCTGGCCGCGCCGCCCTTCGACCTCTGGGGCCTGGCCTTCG
>JBFMBH010000253.1 GCA_040755095.1 Thermodesulfobacteriota bacterium | reverse complement strand
AGGCTGCCCTGGGCATCCACCTGGGCAGCCTCGCCATCTTCGGTCAGGAACGGGGGGGGGGCAAGCGCCGGCGCGGCAGCGCGGCGCGGCTGGCTTTCCTCGGGCGTCATCTACTCCACCTGGAAGACCTTGCCCTCCGAGGCGTAGCCCTTGCGGCGGTTCTCCAGGCCCAGCACCCGCCAGAAGAGATAGTCACCGGCCTGGAGCCGGAAGTGCTGCTGGAGCCTGGTCCAGTCCGCCGGGCTCAGGGTGATGCCGGTGCCGGTGATGGGCTGGGCCGGGCTGCCGTCGCCCAACAGCAGCCGCTTGCCGCCCCGGAAGGAGGGCCGGGCCGCGAAGTCCAGCCAGAAGTAGCCGGGGCCGTTGGCCAGCCAGGAGAAGGTCGGGGGCGTGGCCAGGGGCAGCGGGCTGCCGGTGGCCGGCGCCACCGCCACCACGCCCGGCCCGGCTACTGCCCCCACCGGGCCGAAGAATTCCCGGCCGCCCTGGGAATCCACTGCCTCCAGCTTGTACCAGTAGCCCTGGCCGGGCTCGACCGCCGGATCCTGGAACTGGTAGGCGAAGCCCTGGGCCGCGTCGCCCTGCCCCGGGATGAGGTCGCAGCTCACCTGGGCAAAGGCATCGGAGCCGGCGGGCGCCCGCCAGATATGGAAGCCGGCGTGATCCACCTCGGTGGCGGTCTGCCAGGAGAGGGTGATGCCGGCCGGCGCTCCGGCGGCGGTGAAGGCGGTGAGGTCCACGGCACCGGCACCGCAGTCTTCGCCCCGTTGGCCCTGGGCATTCGCGGAGTTGTAGCGCAGGCAGTTGCTGGCGGTGCTGTCGGTCCAGGCCGAGTCCAGGAGCTGGCCGCCGGTGGTATTGCTCCTGCACTGCCAGCGCACCCAGCCCCAGTAGTTGGCGTTGCGGCTCAGGCCCTTGATGCGCAGAAGACACTGGATGGTGGGGAAGACGCCGAACTTGGAGCTGGCGACGGCGGCGCTGTTGGCCGGTGCGGCGCCGGACATGGTCCTGGTCGGCACGTTGGCATAGTTGTTGTTTGTTCCCTGGGCCGCAGCGGCGATATCGAACTTCTCGTTGGCCTGGGCCGCGGTACCGTACGCCCTGCATATGGCTGTGCTTGCAATTAAACTGTCGCATTTGACCCGGATGTCATTGGTGCCGTCGCCGTCCACATCCACAGCGGTGATCCCAAACCGAGCAATAGCGGCGTTGTGGATGGTGTTGGTCACCCCGGCAAAGGCCTGGCCTGGTGCCAGTCCGGCGACGACGCCGCCCACCATGGCTGAGTACATCGCCAGCCGCTCTTCGAATCGCCTGTCGGTCTTGCTGTTGTCCGTGGCCATTGTCTCCTCCTCAAAACGTGGGCGGTTGCACCGGGGACCGGTCCTCAGTCTGCAGGGACCGGGCCGGGCCGAGGAATCCAAGGGGGTGGCGCCAATGGGCGCTGTGCCCCTATGAGTAGCCCGGCCGTCCACCCCTTGTCAAGGAGGAATGCGGGCTGGCGGCCGCAGGTGTCCGGCCGCCGGCGGCATGCTGCTCGGCGGTCATGACGCGTCAAGGGGGCAGGAGGCGTGGCCGGAGGAGACAGATGCACAGGGGAGCGCAGCTGCGGAAGCAACAAGGCACCTCTACTGCCGCGGGGCCGCCTGCTCCGCCTCGAGGATC
>JBFMBH010000252.1 GCA_040755095.1 Thermodesulfobacteriota bacterium | reverse complement strand
AAGAAGAGGTCATGGCCGAGGCCGTGACGACCGGCGAGCCTGGGGGGGCAGCTCCCGCCGGAAAGGAGCTGGACCCCGCGGAGGAAGACAAGGCTCCCGCGCCGGCGGATACCCCGGTGGACCCGGTCGAAACGGCCACCTCGATCGAGACGACCGGGGCCGAGATCCTCGCCGTGGCCACCGGCGCCGACAAGCGGGAGATGGATGCTGTCGAGGAAGACGACCTGGGCACCCTGCGCAATACCGGCGCCGCCGTCTATGACTATCCCGTAGCCGTGCCCCCAGGGCGTGCCGGGGTGGAGCCGGACCTGGTCCTGCGCTACAACAGCTTTCTACCCAACGGCTGGCTGGGCCTGGGCTGGGCCCTGGACCTTGGCGCCATCCAGCGGGCCACCAAGCATGGCCTCTGCTATGATGACAGCCAGCCGGCCTGCCAGGAGTTTGTAGTCATCCGCCATGGCAGTGGCCGCGAGCTGGTGCCGCGCCCGGAATGGGGCGCTGACATGTACGGCCTCAAGGTGGAATCCGAGTTCACCAAGTATCAGGCCATCCGAGCCTCCGGCAAGATTGCCGCCTGGATCGCCACCGACCGCGCCGGCATCCAGTACAAGTATGGCAGTGCCGACGGCTCCCGGCAGACAACCACCGCCGGTACTTTCAAATGGTGCCTCGATCGGGTCGAGGACACCAACGGCAACTACCTGACCGCGACCTACACCAAGGACCAGGGCCAGATCTATTTGCAGCAGATCGACTATACCGGCAATGCCCGGGTCCCAGCATCGCCGACCCACAAGATCACCTTCGATCTGGAGGACGGTCGCCCCGACCAGCCACCGATGTTCGAAAGCTACAGCCAGGTGGTCACCGCCAAGCGCCTCAAGCAGATCAACGTCTGGACCAAGGGCGTGCAAACAGGAAAGCACAGCCTCGTCTATACGGTGGGAACCTCCAAACAGTCCTGGCTGTCATCGATCACCCAGTGCGGCAACAAGGATGGCACGCAAACGCCGCCCATCTGGAGCTGTCTGCCGGCGACGAGCTTTTCGGCAGTGGGCAGCCAAGCCTGGTCAGATGCCGTTGGCCGCGCCGAAATCACGGCCGCCGGCGAGGGCTATTCGCCGCAACCTGTCACCGGCCCTTCTTTCGGGCCCCAGCTGGACGACGACGGCGACAACCTGAACCCGCCCATGCCCTGGGTGCTGGGCGATTTCAACGGTGATGGCCGAACCGATCTCGGCCGGGGGTACTGCACACGCGACGAGTACGACCGCCCGGTGGCCAGTGGGTACAGTCTGTATCTTTCGTCGAAAGACGGGACATGGGGGACCGGCGGTTTGGGAACCCTGGGACGGAACATGTGCGGGCCGCCAACTCTCGCCAATCAGCGCTGGGTGGCTGGAGATTTCGATGGGGATGGCAGCGACGAGCTGGCTGGCATTCCCGTTGAAGGAAACGCTGTTCAGTTCACCGACTTCGGTGGTCCGGCGCCTCCGCCGATTCCGGGAAACTGGGTATCCATGGTCTACGATTCTGCTCGTTACGAGTATGTCACCGTGGCCGCCACGATTCTGACCGGGGACTGGAACGGCGACGGGCGAACCGACGTCGGTCTGGTCCGCGTGGAGAACCCGCACAACGTCCTTTATCTGTTCACCCTCGCCATGGACGGATCCTGGCAGCAGCTTGGCTCCCCGCAGCAGGTGGGCAGCCTGTCTCAAAAGACCGGCGACTTCAACGGGGACGGCCGAAC
>JBFMBH010000251.1 GCA_040755095.1 Thermodesulfobacteriota bacterium | reverse complement strand
GCTCCGGGAGCACGGCTTTGCCTGCGACGCCGGCGTCCTCTACTTCGTGGCCTCCAGGGAGCGGGTGCGCATCGACTTCGACGCCGATCTCGTGGCCGCCACCCTGGAGGCCGCTGAACGGTTCCGCCAGACCGCCGCCGGCGAGGCGATCCCACCGCCCCTGGAGGACAGCCCCAAGTGCCCGCGCTGCTCATTGGTGGGCATCTGCATCCCGGACGAGATTCGCTTCCTGGGCCATGCCGGCACCGAGCCGCGGCCGCTCTTTGCTGCCCTGGACCGGGGGCTGCCCCTCTATGTCCAGTCGCCCCGGGCCTGGGTGCGGAAAGACGGCGAGACCCTGGTGGTGGAGGAGGAGAAGGTGAAGAAGGCGACCGCCCGGCTGGCCGAGACCTCCCAGGTGGTGCTGTTTGGCGGTGCCGGCATCTCCACCCCGGCTGTTCAGGAGTGTCTGCGGCGGGAGATCCCGGTCACCTTCCTGAGCTTCGGCGGCTGGCTCATGGGCCACACGGTGAGCAGCGGCCATCGCAACGTCGCCACCCGCACCGCCCAGTACCGGGCGAGCTTCGACCCGGCCGCCTGCCTGCGCCTGGCCCGCTCCCTGGTGGCAGCCAAGATCGCCAACTGCCGGACTCTCATCCGCCGCAACTGGAAGGCGGGGAGCGATGGCGAGGCCGAGACGCCGCCGCCCGAGCTGCTGCACGGCCTCCAGGACGACATCAAAAGGGCCTTGAAGGCGCCGTCCCTGGAAACCCTCCTGGGCGTTGAAGGCACGGCGGCCAGCCGCTACTACCGGCACTTCCCGGCCATGCTCCGCCGGGACCCGGAAGGCGTCAGCCGTTTCGATTTCGAGGGCCGCAACCGCCGGCCGCCCCGGGATCCGGTGAACGCCATGCTCTCCTTCGCCTACTCCATGCTGGTGCGGGAGTGGAGCACCGCCCTGTCGGCAGTGGGCCTCGATCCGTACCGGGGCTTCTACCACCAGCCCCGTTTCGGCCGCCCCGCCCTGGCCCTGGACATGATGGAGCCCTTCCGGCCTCTGGTGGCCGATTCGGTGGTCCTCACCGCCATCAACAACGGCGAGCTGCGACCTGCCGACTTCATCAGCGCCGCCGGCAGCTGCGCCATGTCGGACAGCGGTCGCCGCCGGTTCATCGCCTGCTTCGACCGCCGCATGGAGCAGGAGGTGACCCATCCCATCTTCCGGTACCGGATCAGCTACCGCCGGCTCCTGGAGGTGCAGTCTCGGCTTCTGGTCCGCCATCTGGCCGGAGAGATCCCCCGGTACCCCAACTTTCTGACCCGCTGACCATGGCCGCTCTGGAGCATCTCTATCTGGTCAGCTATGATGTCTGCGACGATCGCCGCTGGCGCCGGCTGTTCAAGACCATGAAGGGCTACGGCGAGTGGCTGCAGCTCTCCGTGTTCCAGTGCCGGCTCAGCCGGATGCGGGTGGTGCAGCTGGAGGCGGCCCTGGCCGAGATCATCGACCACGGCGAGGACCATGTGCTCATCGTCGATCTTGGTCCGGCGGCCAACGTCCTGCCCCAGGTGAAGAGCTTGGGCCGGCCCTTCGCCCCGCCCAGTCGCGAGCCGGTGATCGTCTGATGGCTCGCCCCATGGCCGCGAGCGGTGCAGTGATGCCGCCAGCCCTGGCAGCGCTCGCAACGGGCTTGGCCCCTGTGCTCAGGCCCATTTCCAGAACACTTCCCACGGGAGGACAGACCCATGCCGCGTCCAAGTCCACGCTCACCACCCCACCCCTCGCAACCCGGCCCGCAGCACCGCCACCAGCCAGCCTTCGCGAGCGAGCAGCCTTCCGGGGGCAGATCCGCCCCGGCCCCATTGAAGCTTAATCACAATAGTGGAAGCCTTGAAGTGTCTACCGCCTTCCGGGGGCAGATCCGCCCCGGCCCCATTGAAGCTCCTTGGCGGCCGACTCGACCAGCGCGCTGCCAGAGGCCTTCCGGGGGC
>JBFMBH010000250.1 GCA_040755095.1 Thermodesulfobacteriota bacterium | reverse complement strand
CGGCGCGCCGGCCGCGACTGCGCCGGCCGCGGCCTCGCCCCGCCGCCGCCGGGGCTTTTTGAGCCTGTTGTCCGGCGTGGAGGTGTACCGATGAGCCAGCCCGTCTGCTGCCGCACCAGGCTCCTGGGCCTGGGACTGGCGCTGGTTGTCGCCCTGGCCGGCTGCGCCAGCAAGGAGGAGAAGATCGCCACCTTTCTCGAGCGGGGCCAGCGCCAGGCCGAGGCCGGCAACCTCGACCAGGCGCGGCTGGAGTACCTGAACGTCCTGCAGCTGGATCCCCACCACGGGCCGGCCTTCCTCCGGCTGGGCAAGACCCTGGCCGCCCTGGGCCGCCATGCCCAGGCCATGGACCGGCTCCGGCAGGCCCTGGAGGCGGATCCCGCCCTGGACGAGGCCCGGCTGGAGATGGCCGCCATCCTCACCATGGCGCGCCAGGGGGAGAAGGCCATGGCGAGCCTTGACGCCATCAGGGAGCGGGGCCGCTTCGAGCCGCGGCTGTCCATCGTCACCGCCCAGGCCCACCTGGATCTGGGCCAGCTGCCGGAGGCCATCGCCACCCTGTCGGGGCTTGCCGCCGGGAACAACCGGGATCGGGCCGAGATCGAGGGTCTTTTGGCGATCGCCCACAAGGAGGCTGGCAACGAGACGGCCATGCTGGAGGCGGTGGCCGCCTGGCGGGCCGCCGCGCCCACGGATATCGGCCCTGCCACCTTCCTGGTCCGCCTGGCTGCCGAGCGGCACGACCCCACCGCCGCCCGGGCCGCGGTGGAGGGCTTTGTCGCCGCCAGCCCGGACCGGGAGGCAGCAGCCCTCAAGGCCGCCGCCACCCTGGAGCACTTCGGCTTTGTCGCCGGGGCCAAGTCCGTCCTGGAAGAGGCCCCAGCGACGCCGGTCGTGCTCGAGGCCCGGGCCCGGTTTGCGGTGCGGCACCAGGATTTTGCGGCCGCCGCCGCCGCCCTGGACCAGCTCCTGGCCCAGGCGCCGGACAACGCCAGCGCCCTGGTGCTCCGAATCCGGGTCCATCTCGCCCAGGGGGAGACGGCCAAGGCCCTGAGCCTCGCCGAGCAGGGATTGGCCCGGGTGAGCGCCAAGGAGGATCGGGAGCGGCTGCTGCTGGAAAAGGCGCTCATGAAGGAGGCGGCCGGCGAGCACCCGGCAGCCCAGGCCCTCTGCCAGGAGATCCTGGCCGGCAACCAGGGCAGCCTGGAGGCCCACTTCCTGCTGGGCCGGCTGCTCCTGGCGGCCCGCCAGCCGGAGGCGGCGGAGGTCCACCTCCGGCAGGCAGCGGTTGGCCGGCCCACCGAGACCGAGGCCCAGATCCTGCTCGCCCGCAGCCAGCTCTTCGCCGGCAAGAATGCCCTGGCCCTGGAAACCCTGGACAAGGCCCACAAGGCCCAGCCCAATGATCCGGTGCTGGCCGTGGAGCTGACCCGCCTCCTGGCCGGCCAGGGGCAGGCCGGCCGGGCCAAGGCCGTGCTGGGCGCGGCCCTGGAGCAGGCCCCGGACGCCCTGGCCCTGCGCGCCGCCCGCATCGACCTCCTCCTGGGCCTGAAGGATTTCGTCGCGGCCGAGCAGGATGCCCGGCATCTCCTGGAGACCCAGGGCCAGGAAGCGGCCGGCCTCTTGGCCCTGGGCCGGGTGGCCGAGGCCCGGGGCCAAGAGGCCGAGGCGGCTGCCTGGTACCGCAAGGCCCTGCCCCTGGATCCAGGCTGGCTCGCGGCCATCACCAGCCTCACCGATCTGGAGACGCGCCGGGGCCAAGCCGAGGCCGCCATCGCCACCCTGCAGGAGGTGATTGCCCAGCGGCCGGGCCACCCGGCTCCCCAGTATCTCCTGGGCCTGGCCGCCACCGCCGCCCAGCGGCCGCAAGTGGCGGAGGCAGCCTTCCGCCAGGCCATTGCCGCCAGCCCCCAGCTGGGCCGGGCCTACCGGGGCCTGACCCGCCTGCTGCTTGTGGAGGGCCGGGCCGAGGAGGCCCTGGCCACCGCCCGCCAGGGCTACCAAGAGGAGC
>JBFMBH010000249.1 GCA_040755095.1 Thermodesulfobacteriota bacterium | reverse complement strand
GGTGACCGGGCTGGCGGTGCTCGTTCCCGTCGCCGGCCGCGCGGATCCTCTGGCCCACCCCCTGGCCCTCGGCCTCTTGGCCGGGGCCTGCGCCCTGCCCTTCTGGTCGACCCCCGAGGTGATCGTCGACGCCAGCCGGTACTTCTGCCAGGCCAAGGCCCTGGCCACGTCCGGCTGGCGCGCCTTCTGGTCCGGCTGGGGCGGCCCGATCTTTGCCTGGACCGATCTGCCCTTGACCGGCCTCCTGAACGGCCTCGTCTTCCGGCTGCTCGGCGAGGAGCGGCTGGGGATGCAAGGCCTGAACACCGCCTTTTTGGCCGGCACCGTCTTGTGCACCTCCCGGCTCGGCCGTACCCTCTGGGATGCCGAAACCGGCTTCCTGGCGGGCCTGCTCGTCCTGGCCTGCCCCTTCCTGTGCAGCCAAGTCCCCCTGCTGCTGGCAGACGTGCCCGCCATGTTCTTCTTCACCCTGGCGGTGGGCGGCTGGATCTCGGCGCTGGCCACCGGCGGGGCGGCGCGGATTGTTCTGGCCGGGCTGGGGATTGCCGGCGCGGTGCTGGCCAAGTTTTCCACCTGGCCCATGCTCTCCACCCTGGTGGTGGCCGCGGCCGTCCTGGGGCCGAACCGGCACTGGCGCCAGGCTGGCCGGGGGCTGGGTGCCCTGGCCGTGGCCGGACTCCTCTTGGCGCCGGCCGCTGTGGCGCTGTGGCCGGTGCTCCGGGAGCAGCTGCCGTTTCTTGCCAGCTACCAGCGGCCTGGCTTGACGCGCTGGACCGAGAGCCCGGTCTCGACCCTCCTTTTCCAGACCCATCCCCTCCTGGTAACGGCTGCCCTGGCCGGTCTGGCCCGGGGGGTCCGGCGCCGGGAGCGCCGCCTCCTCATCCCCTTGTGCCCCCTCCTGATCCTGGCTGGCCTGGCCGTCCAGCGCAGCCGCTACAGCCTGCCCTGTCTGCCCATGCTGGCCCTGGTGGCGGGCTATGGCCTCCGGGGCCTGGCCGAGGTGCCGCTCCGGCGCTTCTTGGCCCTGGGCGCGGCCTGGAGCGCCCTGGTGACGGGACGGCTGGCCTTCGTACCCTTTCTGGCCGCCACCAGCGCCGGCAACCTGGAGCCGGCGGGCCACTATCTGGACCATCTGGGCGTCTCCCAGGCCCAGGTGGTCACCCTGCCCGCCGAGGGGCTGGTGCTGGACAGCCGGGTGGCGCTCCCTTTGCTTGACCTCCACACCCGGGTGCCCCTGCTCCATTGGCCTACGCCCCAGCCGCAGCCGGATCCGGAGACGCTTGCCGCCGCGCCCCTGCGCTTCACCTGGGAGATGCCGCTGCCGGATCTCTACCAGCGCCCCGCCGACCCCTCGGGGACGGCAGCCCTGGTGGTGATCCGGGGCTGGGCCGGGCAGCCGCTGCCCCCCGCGGTCGCGGACCTGGCCGCCACCTATCCCCAGGCCGCGGCCTTTGACGCCGACTCGGGCGCCTTCACGGCGAAAACCCTGATAACGGTCTATCATCATTAGAGAAACGGCTCGGGTTGGCCTGTGGCTGCCCTGCCTTCTTGAATATCTCAGCTTCCGCAAAAAAGGACAACCAAGAATGACTGCACTATCCACTTCCCCCGCAGCACGATAACCGCCACATCGTCACCAAAGACGGCCCGAAACGGCAATTGCCAGGAATCATGACAGCTCGTTTGCGGCCGATCTCTGGACTGCCCCACCGGTGCAGAAGGAGGTGCCCGCCGGCCGCACGTTTCCCTTGACTTTTGCCTAGCGACCCAGTATAGACCGCCAGGATAGAGTTGAACCCTTGCGGCACCGGCGCCGGCGGCAAGCGCGGGGCGGGAGCCGGCAGGGGACGGCGGCAATCGGGCGCCTGGGGCGGACAGCCGGCTGGTGGCGCCCGGCGGCCAAGGGGAGAGGCGGGAAGGCCTTCGGGCAGCCGGGGCGGGCGGCAGTGTCTGTCCACCCCGGACGGAGCGGAACGTTCACGGGAGGTGGAGCAGCATGGAAGAAAAGCGGAACACCATTTGGGCCTACGTCATCACCGGGGCGCTGCTGTTGATCAGTCTCTTGTACTACAGCGCCAATCA
>JBFMBH010000248.1 GCA_040755095.1 Thermodesulfobacteriota bacterium | reverse complement strand
ACCGGGCGCATATCGGTGTCGCCCACATTGACCGCTTCTTGAGCGGTGATCTCGCCGCCCAATTCCTGGAAGACATCGGCAAAGACCTGCTGCAATTGCTCGGCGTAGGGACTGCCGTCGTGGATGGTGGCGGCTTTGCGGATGCCCAGTTCGTTATAGGCGTACTCGGCCATCACCCGGCCCTGGACGTTGTCATTGTGGCAACTGCGCAGGAAGCTGGCCACGTGGCTGGCCGGAGCAGTTAGCGCCGGGGCGGTGCAGGAGGGGGAGATCATGGTCAGCCCGGCGTCATTGTAAATGGGCGCAGCCGGGGTGCAGGAGCTGGAGCAGTTGTGGCCGACGACGGCAACGATGGACTCGTCGGCGGCGATTTTGGTGGCCGCGGTCTGGCCGCCCTCAGCCGAGCAGAGAGTGTCTTCGGCCTGGATTTCGATAGGATGGCCGAGAACTTCACTACGTTGTTTGACGGCGACCTGGACGCCGTAGAGGGCGTCAAGGCCGAGGGTGGCGTTGGGGCCGGAGGTGACCAGGGCCGCGGCGATGCGGATGGGGTCGCCGGGAGCTACAGTGACACAACCCAGGGCGTCGTCACAGCCTTCAACCACCTCTGGTTCCGCGGCTTCACCTTCGGGGGCGGCGGCGCTCTGGTAGGGCGTATACTCCCCAGCCTTGATCTGGTAGACGGCGATCTTCGGGTCCCCACAGTCCCCATTCTCATTGCAGCTCAGCTTGCCGGTGATGCCGTCAAAGTCCGTCGTCCCATACATCGCATCCCGCAACGCCTGCCGCCCGATGATGGTGTTGCCGTCCGCATCTTGCTGGGCCACCTGCTCGATGGCCGTCATGATGATGCTGGCCCCATCATAAGCATGGGCATGGAACACACTCAACGTCCCTTCCCCATACTTCTCCTGGTGCTTCGCCAGAAACTCCTCATACTTGCCCCCGGCAAAGGCCAGGTCCGGACTGGAGATGAACATGTCCTCGGCCGCATCCCCGGCCGCCGCAATGAAGTCCGGTGAGTACAAGCCATCCGCCCCGGCCAGGATCGTCTCTTCCAACCCGGCAATCTCCTTGGCCTGGCTGGTCACAAAGCCGCCTTCGGCAATGAAGATCGGATAGTAGATCAACTCCGGCTGGCCGGTGGCAATGGAGGTCAACACCGGGCGCATATCGGTGTCGCCCACGTTGACCGCTTCCTGGGTGGTGATCTCGCCGCCCAGTTCCTGGAAGACATCGGCAAACACCTGCTGCAATTGCTCGGCATAGGGGCTGCCGTCGTGGATGGTGGCGGCTTTGCGCACGCCCAGGCTGTTGTAGGCAAACTCGGCCATCACCCGGCCCTGAATCTTGTCATTGGGCGCCGTGCGCAGAAAACTGGGCACGTGGCTGTCGGCCGCCGTCAAGGCCGGGGCGGTGCACGAGCCGGAGATCATGGTCAGGCCGGCGTCATTGTAGATCGTCGCCGCCGGGGTGCACGAACTGGAACAGGTGTGACCGACCACGGCTACCACGTCGGGATTGGAGGCCAGTTTGGTGGCGGCGGTCTGGCCGCCTTCGGCCGAGCAGCCGTCATCCTCGACCATCAGTTCGACCGGATGACCGGCCACATCGCCAAAGGCATCGATGGCCAGTTCCACGCCGCGCACCTCGTCGGTGCCGAGGGTTTCGGTGGGGCCGGAGATGGACTGGGCGGCGGCCAGTTTGATGGGCTCGCCGGGGGCGACGGTGACGCAGCCCAGCGGGTCGTCGCAGCCGGCGGGGGCTGCGGCGGCTGGCTCTTCGGTGGCCGGGGCTGCGGCGGCCGGTTCTTCGGCCGCGGGGGCTTCGGTGGCCGGGGCTTCAGCGGCGGGTTCTTCGGCCGGGGGTGCGGGGGTAGCCGCTCCGCCGCAGCCGGCCACCAGGGCCAGGCTGACCAGTAAGGTCAGTAACCAAAATAATCGTGTCCTCATTTTGTTTCTCCTCCAAACTAAAAGACTAATCTTAACTCATCCTTAAAAAGGTCTAATTTCAGGAGTCACGCAATCGCTTTTTTTTCACCTCTTCTCATAATAAAATCTCAATCACCAACTATCGATCAATATCGAACTGGCTGTCTCTATTGGTTACTGCTCAGGCTGGCGAAGTAAGACCCCTCCCCCAACCCCTCCCCG
>JBFMBH010000247.1 GCA_040755095.1 Thermodesulfobacteriota bacterium | reverse complement strand
CTCATGGCGGTGGCTGGCCTCCTGGGCCGCCTCGCTGCCCTGGGCCTGGTCTTCTTGGCCATGGAAGTGGTAGCCGGTTCGTCACTGGCCGGGGACGCCCTGTTCGCCGCGGCGATGGCCGCGGCCCTGGCCGGGCCAGGGCAGGCCGCTCTGTGGAGCCCGGAGGAGGCCTGCCTGGCCCGGCGGCTGGGGGAGTAGCGTATGGACCTGATGGACAAGATGGACAGGATGGACAATATGGACCGTCCGGTCTTGGTCCATGCAGTCCATCCTGTCCATGCTGTCCATTGCGCCCTGGCGGGTGTGGGCAGCCTGCCCGCCCTGGCCGCCCGGCTGCAGGCTGCCTCCGGCCTGGCCGCCGCCCTGGGCCGGCCCCTGGTGATCCTCTCCTATGCCCAGAGCCTGGACGGCTCCATCGCCAGCCGCCAGCGCCGGCCTCTGGCCCTGTCCGGCGAAAGCTCCCTGCGCTTCACCCACGGCCTGCGGGCCCTGTGCGACGCCATTCTGGTGGGCATCGAGACGGTCCTGGCGGACAACCCGCGCCTGACGGTACGGCTGGTGCCAGGGGCGAGCCCCCGGCCGGTCGTCCTGGATACCCGCCTACGCACCCCTCTGGCTGCAGCCCTCCTGGCCGACCCTGGTCGCCGCCCGCTCATTGCCGCTGGCCGGGGCTGCGGCAACGGCCGGGCGGACGAGCTGTCCCGGGCCGGCGCCCGGGTTCTGCACAGCCCGGTGGCTGCGGACGGCCGGGTGGAGCTGGCGGCCCTTCTGCCCCAGCTGCTGGGCCTGGGCATCCATACTCTGATGGTGGAAGGGGGGGCACGGGTGATCACCAGCTTTCTGGCGTCAGGCCTGGTGGATCTCCTGGCGGTCACGGTCGCCCCCAAGCTGGTGGGTGGGCTGCCGGCTCTGGACCGGCCACTGGCTGCCGCCGGCTGCCTGGAGCTGGCCGGGGTCCGGGTCCAGCAGCTGGGGCCGGATCTCGTCATCTGGGCCCAGCCGGGGCAGGGCCTGTGATCGAGAAGCGGCAGTCCCTGGTCTTTGCCGCGCCGGGTCGGGTGGAGGTGCAGGAAGAGCCGATCCCGGTTGCGGCCGCCGGTCAGGTGCTGGTGGCCAGCCGGCTGTCGGCGGTGAGCGCCGGGACCGAGCTTCTGGTCTTTCAGGGCCTTTTCCCGGACGGCCTGGCGGTGGACGCCGCCATCCCGGAGCTGGCCGGCCCCTTTGCCTATCCGCTTCGCTACGGCTACAGCCTGGTGGGCGAGGTGCGCTCCTGCGGTCCGGGGGTGGATCCGGCCTGGGCTGACCGCCGGGTCTTTGCCTTCCATCCCCACGCCAGCCATTTTGTGGCAGCCCCCGACACCCTCCTCCCCCTGCCCGACGACCTGGGCTTTGCGGACAGTGTCTTCCTGGCCAGCATGGAGACAGCCGTCTCCCTGGTCATGGACGGCCGACCTCTGGTGGGCGAGCGGGTGCTGGTCCTGGGGCAGGGCGTGGTGGGGCTTCTGGTCACCGGGATCCTGGCCCGCTTCCCCCTGTCCGGGCTGGTCAGCGTCGATCCCCTGCCGGCGCGCCGCCGCCGCTCCCGGGCCCTGGGCGCCCGGCACAGCCTCGCCCCTGGCGATGCCGCCCTGGCGGCAGCGGCCGACTTCGACCTGGCCTTCGAGCTCTCCGGCAGCCCGGCAGCCCTGGAGACGGCCGTCGAGCTGACCGGCTTTGCCGGCCGCATCGTCGTCGGCTCCTGGTATGGCAAGAAGGAGGGCCGCCTGCCCCTGGGCGGCGTCTTCCACCGCCGGCGGCAGCGTCTTTTCGCCAGCCAGGTGAGCACCGTCGCCCCGGAGCATACCGGCCGCTGGACAAGGACCCGCCGCCTGGAGCTGGCCTGGGAGACGATGCGGCGGCTGCGGCCGGCGGATCTCATCAGCCACACCCTGCCCCTGGCCGAGGCGCCGGAGGCCTACCGCCTGCTGGTGGAGGAGCCGGACCGGGTGGGGCAGGTGGTGCTCGTCTACTGATGGCTGTTCCCGAGCCGGCCTGGCTGGCGGTCCTCACGGCCGCGGTCTACCTGTCCCTGGCCCTGGAGCTGCTCTTCTTTGCTGCGCCCAGCCCGGTGGCCAGCCACAGGGTTCTGGCCGCTCCGGCCGGGCCAGCCGCTTGGCTGACCTTGGGCCTGGCGGCCGCGGCCTTGCTGCTCCTGCTTCTGCCCC
>JBFMBH010000246.1 GCA_040755095.1 Thermodesulfobacteriota bacterium | reverse complement strand
TTGCGTTTTCTGAGGGGAGGATGCGGGGGGAGACGTGGTGTCCCCGCCGGAGCCAACAGGGAGGCTGCTGGGGCGCTTCTCCCCCCCAAAGAACGGCGTCTCGCGGGCGCGAGGTGCATAGCGCGAAGGTGGTCGTTGTTCGGCTGATCCGAAAAAAAATGTCGGCCGCGCCTCCCGAGGACCGTCGGCCGGCGTCTGCTTATCGAATATCCAGCGGCTTGCTGGGCTGTTCGTTCGTGTCCCAATCTTGACGCGTCAGAATATTCAGAATAGGCTGAATGCGCACACCAAGATCAATCGACGAGGCCCATGCCCAGAAATCGTGGCCAGCTGCAGCCAGAGGCCGTCCGCCAAGCCGATGGCTGCCAGGTCGAAGCCATCGTCGGCATCGATGGGAGGGGGCAGATCGTGCTGCCCAAAGAGCTGCGGGCCCGGGCCGGCATCCAGGCCGGAGACCGGCTGGCCGTGACGGCTTGGCGCAAAGACGGAGGGATCTGCTGTATCAGCCTCACCAGGGTGGAACAGCTCAGCGAGATGGTGAGAAACAGCCTCGGTCCCGTGCTCAAGGATCTCTTGTAACGAGGCGATCGACCATGCAACCCTTGGACCTTCCAAAGGCACCGGCGAGGCGACAGGATGCGGCCACCTGCTGCGGCGCGTCCAGCGCCCCGTTGTCGAGCCGTCACCCGGACGACGCATTACCGCCCCCCTGGGTCGTCGGAGAGCAGCAAACGCCCTTGGGCCAAGTGCCTCGGATCAGCACCGTTCTCACTCGGGCCGATTGGCTGGGGGCCATTCGCTCCCGGATCAGTGCCTTCCGTATGGCCTACCGGGTGTCGGCAGGACTCTACGCCGTGGGCTCGCCGGGCGCCAACGCCGAGGTCTTCGTCTCGGCCAACTACAAGCTCTCCTTCGACGAGCTACGTCGGCATCTGGCCGGTCTCGACGCCTGGGTGCTGGTCTTGGACACCCGGGGGATCAACGTATGGTGTGCGGCCGGCAAAGGCACGTTCGGCACAGAGGAATTGGTCCGGCGGGTGCAGGCCACGGGGCTGGCAGGCCTGGTCAGCCACCGGCGGCTGATCCTCCCGCAATTGGCCGCACCAGGAGTCAAGGCTCGAGAGGTCAAGGCCCGCACCGGCTTTATCGCGCAATTCGGACCGGTACGAGCGGCCGATATCCCAGCTTATCTTGCGGCTGGCTGCCGAAAGACCCCAGCCATGGCCACAGTCCATTTCCCGTGGCGAGATCGGTTGGTACTGACCCCTATGGAAATCCTGCCGGCCATGAAGCTCTTTCCCCTTTATGGCCTGGCGGTGCTCCTGGTCTTCGGCCTCCAGCCCCAGGGCATCCTGTTCGCCGCCGCCTGGTCCGGTGGCTGGCCGTTCTTGCTCCTGGGCGCGGCAACGATCGGCGCCGGCGCGTTTCTTGCCCCCATGCTATTGCCCCTCCTGCCCTTCCGGTCCTTTGCCGTCAAGGGCTGGCTGGCTGGCCTGGCAACAGCCGTCGCCACCGGGACCCTTTTGGGTGAACGTCTCACCCCGCACCCCGCGCTGAGCGTTGTGGTCTACCTCCTCTACCCTCTCCTGGCCTCGTACATCACCCTTCAGTTTACAGGCTCTACGACCTTCACCCACATGTCCGGGGTGAAGAAGGAGCTCCGATACGCCCTGCCGGTCTACCTGGGTGGTGCCGCATTGTCCGCCCTGTTGCTGGGGACCTTTAAGCTCGCGGAATGGGGAATCTGGTCATCGTGAGATACCTGAGCAACACCGTGAGCCTGCGCTTCGACGCCGGGGGCTGCACCGGTTGCGGCAGCTGTCTAGAAGTTTGCCCCCATAACGTCTTTGCCCGGCAGGGGCAGCGTGTCGCCCTGGCGGCCCGCGACAACTGCATGGAGTGCGGCGCCTGCGCTCTTAACTGCCCCACCGGCGCCATTCAGGTGAAAGCGGGAGTCGGCTGCGCCTACGCCATCATCCGCGGCATTCTTACCGGCAGCGAGCCGTCCTGTGACTGTTCCCCTCCGGCCGGCCCAACGGCCAGCCCCTGCTGCTGAACCGGGCAAACCCTTTGCAGCTTTTCGGCCAACAAAAAACCCCGTTCCTGGACGGTCCAGGGGCGGGGTTTTTGTTTGTTTCTTTGCGCAAGGGATTCGGCGGCGACCTACTCTCCCACCCAGCCTCCCGGGCAGTACCATCGGCGCTGAGAAGCT
>JBFMBH010000245.1 GCA_040755095.1 Thermodesulfobacteriota bacterium | reverse complement strand
GCGGCCAGCAGGCCGGCGGCCGCAAGCCCAGCCAGCAGGGCGATGAGGCCCAGCCAGACCGTGCCCACCGCTGCCGGCAGCCGGCCGGCCGCGCCACCGATCTCGTGGCGGCTGAGGACAGTGAGCGCGGCCACGTGCCACCCGAGCAGCAGCGGCAACAGCCAGGCCACGCCGGTGGGCCAGCCCAGGCTCAGGCCGAGGACAGCGTTCATCGCCCGGCAGCTGGCCATGGCGGCCGGCCCCAGGAGGGGATGATCTTTCACCCCCAGATCGTAAAGGACAATGAGGCCGGCCAAGGCGAGGCCGGCGGCCAGGCTGGTCAGACCCGCCAGGGCGCAAGCGGCCAGGCCGAGGCCCAGGAGCGCACCCGCCGCCAGCCGCGCCTGGCTGCTCCTGACCCGGCCGGACGGCAGGGGACGCTCCGGCCGCAGCTGGGCATCCTCGCCTTGATCCACCAGGTCGTTGAGCACGCAGCCGCCGCTGTAGAAGGCAACGCTGGCCAGGCCCGCGGCCAGGAGCCGGCCGGGATCGACCTGGAAGCCGGCGGCCACCAGGGCGCCGGCCAGGACATCGGCCACGGCGGTGGGGGTGTTGGCGAGACGCAGGAGCTGGAGCCAGGCATGAAGCCGGCCGCGGCTGGGCAAGGAATCCACCTGGCCGCCTCACACCGGCGCCAAGGGGCGGGTGCCGCCCGCCTGCCAGGTGCTCAGAAAGGCCAGGGCCTCGGCCGCCACCGCCAGGGGTCGCTCCTCGTACGGGTACAGCTCCACGGTCACAAAGCCGGCGTAGCCGACCTCCCTCAAGGCGTCCAGCACCCCGGCCAGATCGATAGCCCCGGCGCCGGGCGCCAGATGATGGTGCCGCCGGTCAGCGGCGATGTCCTCCAGGTGGACATGGGCCAGCTGATCCCCGAAGGAGCGGACCAGGGTCGCCGGATCCTCGCCCACACAGAAGAAATGGCCGAGATCGAAGTTGAGGCCAAAAACCGCCGGGTCCAGATCCTGGACAAAGGCCTGGTACTGGGCGCTGGTCTCGATGACGAGCCCCGGCTCCGGCTCGATGAGGATGCGCACCCCCAGGCGGCGGGCGTCGGCGGCCAGCTCCAGGAGCCCCTCCCGGAACAGGTCGAGGGCCGCCGCCTCCGGCAGGGCACCTGACGGCCCACCCGGCTCGGTGGAGATGGTGGCCGCCCCCAGGTCGGCGGCCAGCTGCAGGCAGGCCCGGGTGTGCTCGATGCGCAGGCGGCGCCGGGCCGGGTCGGGATCGATCCAGGAGGGGTGGTAGGTGTCGCCCAGGGCGTGGAGCATGAAGGCGTTGATGTTGGCCACCGCCAGGCCACAGTCGGCCAGGAGCCGCGCCAGATCCCGTCGCGCCGCCAGGGACAGGTCCGGGGGAAAGGCGTGGGGCACGTCGGCCATGATCTCCACCCCCTGGTAGCCGAGCCCGGCCAGGCCTCTGATCGCCTCGGCCAGGGTGTATCGCCGGAAGGCGTTGGTGCTGAAGGCAAGGCGCATGGCTGAGGCCAGCCTCAGTCCGCCGGCAGATCGAAGCGGGGCGAGTGGGCAAGAAAGGCGTACGGGTTGTCGAACACCACCCTTTTGATCTCGGCCTCGGAGAAATCGCCGCTCCGGCGCATGAGCATGGCCACCTTGGGCACGGCCAGGGGGTCGGAATAGCCCCAGTCCGCCGAGCCGTTGACCATCATGCGGGCGGTGCCGTAGCGGCTGATCATGGCCACCGCCCGCTCCGCCGACAGCTTGGTGACGTAGTAGACGGTCATGCCCACCCAGCAACGGGTGGACAGGGCCAGCTCCATCGTCTCTTCGGTGTTGTGGTCGATGACAATCCGCTCCTGGGTCACCCCTTCCTCGTCCAGGATGCGGACGATGCGCTCGATGCCCTTGAGCTTGTGCTGGTGGGGGGAATGGATGATGACCGGCAGCCGCCGCTCCTCGGCCAGGCGCAGCTGGCGGCGGAAGATCTCCTCCTCCTGCCCGGTCTGAAGATCGAGGCCGATCTCACCGATGCCCACCACCCCCGGCCGATCGAGATAAGGCACCATGGCGTCCACCACCTGATGGGCGATGGGGTTTCGTGCCTCCTTGGGATTGAGGGCGAGCATGGTGTAGTGCCTGAGGCCGTACTTCTGGGCCCGGGCGGCCTCCACGGTGAGCATGTGCTCCCAGTAGTCCTGGAAGGAGGCCACCGCCGACCGGTCCAGGCCGGACCAGAAGGACGGCTCGACGCAAGCGACGACACCGGCCACCGCCATGTTGAAGTAGTCGTCGGTGGTGCGCACCGAGCAATGGATGTGGGGTTCGATGATGCGCATGGCACCTCCAGGATAGGGAA
>JBFMBH010000244.1 GCA_040755095.1 Thermodesulfobacteriota bacterium | reverse complement strand
CGTCGTCCATCGTGTCCATGCTGTCCATCGTCCACCCCCCCCGCCTCAATCCCTGACCACGCCGTAGTCGCCGGCCAGAAAGGCCTCGGCATAGGCAGCGGCGCGGTCGTCGCTTTCCATACGTACGTCCAGCTGGCGGGTGAATCCCACCAGGCGTCCAAGGATGTTCAGGGTGTGCTCCATCTCCTGGCGGGGCAGATGCGCCAGCCGGGCGATAACCAGGTCGCCGCGGGTCTCGAGCCGGAAGTCCAGGGCCTTGAGGATCTGGGCGATCATGGCTGCCCGCCGGGAGCGCTTGGTCAGATCCGTCACCCCACCCAGGAACCGGAAGTAGATATGGTTGTTCTGGTCGACCTCGCTGGCCAGGGCGTCGATGATGTTGAAATGATACCCGAGGCGGAAGCACAGATTGACATAGTCCGCCCCGATGATGGCCACATTATGGCCGGTGTACTGGCGGTTGGCCAGATCGACTGCCGGGTTGAACATGGAGGCCATGAGGTCCCTCATGCTCACCGGCATGGCGGTCTGGTGCCAGACCCCCGGGTGGAGCATGCCGGCCAGGATGGCCGCAAAAGGGATCGAGTCGACGGCGGCCAGGGGCACATCGTTGGCCGGCGCCTCCGGGGCCAGGCCGCCACCGAGATCGATGACCAGGATCCCGGTGGGAACGGGCAGAGCGAGACGGCGGGCAAAGTTGCCGGCCAGAAGACGGCGCTCGTTCTTGCCCATCTCAATGAGGGCCTGGACCGCGGTCTCGTGGGTGAAGCGCAAGACATCGTGCAACGAGCGGCAGGCCTCGGCCCGAAAGCCACCCAGGAGCGGGTCCACCAGACTGAGCTGCGAGATCGCCGCGGTAAGCCGGGAAAGCGTCCGGATCTCCCGGCTGGCATGGAGATCCATGCCGTCTGCCATCCGGAGGGTCAACAGGGCCTGCACCCGACCCCGGAAGATGCGGTTGTCCTCGGCGTCCACCGTGATCTCCTCGCCGTCCGCCACCTGGGCCATGATGCCGGGCAGGCCCACCAGGCACGGGGCCCGCATCTCCCGGCACAGGGTGGCCAAGTGGCTGGCCGGGGTGCCGATCTCGGTGACCACGGCCGCGGCCCGGGGGATGACGGCCGCGTAGCGGGCCGAGCTGCGGAAGGCCACCAGCACGGCACCGTCCGGAAAGGTGGCGAGATCCTCGTCGGAGCGGACCCGATGCACCGGGCCGGCCCCGACCCCATGGCTGGCGATGCGGCCCTGGCGGTCCGCCAGGAGCGGCAAGCCGGCCAGGGCCTCGGCCAGGGGCTCCCGGACCGCCGCCCGTTGCGGCACAAAAAGCGGTCTGGCCTGGAGGATGAAGATGTTCCCCTCCTCGGTCACCGCCCATTCGATGTCCTGAGGACGGCGGAACAGCATCTCGATCTGGCCGGCGATGCGGGCCAGCCGGAGAAGCTCGTCCGGCGACAGGCAGGGGGCCGAGGCCAGGTCCGGATCCAGGGGCCGCTCTTCCAGGCCGCCGCCGGCCGCCGGGAAGCGGCCGCTCACCTTCCTGGCGATGCGCTGCGCCAGCACCTGGGGCGCCTCGCCCTTGGCCAGGCGGAAGGTGTCGGTGGGCAGCGCCCCCTCCACCACCGCCTCCCCCTGGCCCCAGGCACCGACCACCACCATGACCTCCTGATCCGGGGTCGCGGTGTCCCGGGTGAAGAGCACGCCGCTGGACCGGGCCGGCACCAGCTGCTGGCAGCAGACCGCCAGGTCCAGGGTGCCTTCACCCGGGAAGAGGTGGCGGCGGTAGCTGATGGCCCCCGGGGCGAAGAGGCTGGCCGCCACCTGCCGGTAGGCGGCGAAGATTGCCGCCGGCTCGGCGACGACGTTGAGCACGGTGCAAAACTGGCCGGCGAAGGAGAAGTCCATATCCTCCTCGATGGCACTGCTCCGGACCGCCAGGGCGGCGCCGGCCAGCTCCGGCTGGCTGGCCAGCTGCCGGGCCAGGGCGTCCAGGAGGCCGGGCGGCGGCCGGCAGCCAGCCATCTCGGTGGCCAGGGCCTGCCCAAGGGAGACCAGCTCGGTGGCGGCCGCGCCGGGCGTGGCCAGGAGCTCCTGGAAGCGGGTCAGGATGAGGCCGAGGCCGTTTTCGGTGACCAGCTCCTGGAAGGCCCGGGTGGTGATGACAAAGCCCGGTGGCACGGGCAGGCCCCCCTGGCGGAGCATGGCCCCCAGGTGGGCGCTCTTGCCGCCCACCAGTCCCACGTCCGCCAGGCCCACCTCGGCCAGGGAGAGCACCGGCGGGCCCAGGCGGTCCTCCCGGCCCTGGAGGATGGCGGCAAGGCGCTGGTCGAGCCGCTCCTTGATGGGCCACAGCTCGGTGTGGCGCCCGCCGGTGAGACGCGTCAGGGCGGTGATGGA
>JBFMBH010000243.1 GCA_040755095.1 Thermodesulfobacteriota bacterium | reverse complement strand
GGTGGGGGGGGGGGCTGAACAGTAAACGGCTCGACGCTGTGCCGGCCGGATCAGCGCCAGAGAAAGGCGGAGACGTCGCCCCCCAGGTCCTCCATGGCGTCCACCAGGAGCTGCGCCAGGTAGAGCGGGTTGTGGATATAGCCGCAGGGCTCCTTCTGGCTGGTCTGGTAGTTGTAGGCCGCCTTGAGGCCAGCGGCGTTGAACCGGTACCGGTTGCCGGAGCTCACCTCCGCCGGATCGGCGACGCCATTGCCGTTGGTGTCCCGGAACCAGTAGGGATAGGCGCTGTCGTCGTAGACCGCGCCGGTGCCCAGGCCCGCGGTGTAGGCGACGATGCGGGCGTACAACGCGGCCTCCAGGCCATCGATCTCCGCCTGCAGGGACTCGTTGACATTGCCGTCGGCATCGTAATCCGGCGCCGAGCTGGGCCGGATGCCTTCGAAGGTGAAGCTCTCGACGTCAAATCCCGGGTTGGGCTGGGAGACGTCCAGGCCGTGGCACAGATGGCAGTAAGCCGGGTTCGGGGTGGTCACGTTGTGGTCCAGGGTGCCGGTCTTGCTGGACATGTGGCACTCGATGCAGGTGTCGAAAAAGCCCCGGTGGCCCGGGAAGGTGTTCTTGCCGGCATAGGTCTTGCCGGGGTACTCGTAGCCGCCCTGGACGTCGGTGCCCAGGACCGAGGCGGCGGCGGCGAAGTAGTGGATGTTGATGAAGGAGTATGGCCCACCGGAGGCGGCGATGGTGTCATCGACGGTCTTCTTGGAGGCCCGGCCCTGGTGGCAGTTCAGGCACAGGTTGCTGTCGTCCCCCATGTCAGCCTCCAGGCCGGAGGGGAAGGTCACCGCGCCCACGGCCCGGCGGGTGAAGAGGGCCAAATCGTCATGGCAGGTGGCGCAGGTCATGCCGTTGGCCACCTCGGTGGCGGTGTTGCTGCCCCAGGTCAGGAAATCCACCAGGCCGTTCTTGCCGTGGCACTTGGCGCAGGAGCCCGGAACCTCGCCGTCCTCGTCCCAGTTCCGCCAGGGCTCGGTGGAGCCGTCGAAGTGGCCCTCATCGACCCGGTGGGTGCCAGCGAGGCTCACCGGGGTGGTGAGGGCGCTGTTGAGGTCAGCGATGGAATCGTGGAGCAGCTCAATGAGGTACTTGCCGCCGTGGGCAAAGCCGCCGGGGTCCTTCTGGGAGGTCTGGTAGTTGTACGCCGCCCGGAGCAGCCGGGCGGTGAAGGCGTTGTACTTGTTGGCCGAGGTCTTCTCGCTGGCATCCGCCTGGCCGTTGCCGTTGGTGTCCAGGAAAAAGTAGGGATAGGTGTCCGAGCCGTAGGCAATGGCCGCGCCGCCCTTCTCCAGGGCATAGGCCTGGATGGCGGCCAGCAGCTTGGCCTGCAGGCCAGCGATCTCGAACCACACCCCTTCGGTGATGTTGCCGTCGCCGTCGTAGTCCACCTGGGAGCCCATGGTGCGGATATCCCGGAAGTCACTGGTGTCCACCAGGCCGGAGTGGCAGCCCTGGCAGGACGCCATCCGGATCCGCAGCGAGTGCGGCTCGTGGCAATCGATGCAGGTGTCGATGCCCTCCACGTGGTTGAGGCGGGCGTCGTAGGTCTTGTCCCCGTACTGGTAGCCGCCCATGACCACGGTGCCGTACAGGGTGGCCGCGGCCGCAAAGTAGTGGACGTTGACGAAGGACAGGCTGGCGCTGGGCGTATCGTCATCCGGCAGGGCGGCATTGGCGATGGCGGTATCCACCTGCACCGTCGAGGCCCGACCCTGGTGGCAGACCATGCAGCGGGCCTCCGGACCCAGTCCGCCCACCTCCACCCCGGAGGGGAAGGTCACGGCGGCCAGGGCGGCGGTGCTGTCGTTGTGGCAGGTGGCGCACTCGATCACGGTGCCCAGGGCCGCCGCCGCATCCACGGTGCCGGCGGGGCTGCCGTCCTCGCCCAGACAATCGAGATAGCCCGGCGAGCTGTGACAACGGGCACAGGAGGTCGGCACCGCGCCGTCCTCATCCCAGTTGGTGAAGGCCTCGGCGGTGTGGTCGGCATGGGCCGAGCCGGACCAGGCCTCCTGGTGGGGGATGTCGGTGGGTGGCGGGAAGCCGGGCTTGGCCTCGAAGGAGACCAGGGACCAGGGGGCGTTGTCGGCGCCCAGGGTCACCGTATAGGAGGGGGGCACAAAGTAGTAGCCGCTCTTTTCGGGGGTGAGCCTGAGGGTGACGGCTGGCACCCGGGTGGCGACAAAGAAGCCGGCGGCATTGGTGTTGACGGTGACCGGGGCAGGCAGCACCGCGGCATCGATCTCGATGGGCACGTTGCCGCGGCCGGCGGCATCCCCGTAAACCTGCACAGCCAGGTTGAAGCGGGGCACCGCGGCCCGCCTGGCCGCCGCGCTTGGGGTGGCGGCCA
>JBFMBH010000242.1 GCA_040755095.1 Thermodesulfobacteriota bacterium | reverse complement strand
AGACCTGCGCCTCCTGCCACAAGACCGGTGGCGCGCCGTTCCACGCCACCACCTTCGCTGGCATCGAGCCGGCCCACAACAACGTCCAGGCCGACGCCTCCTGTGCCGGCTGCCACGCCACCACCGGGGTCAATCGCCTGTCTCAGCACCGCAACGATTGCGCCGTCTGCCACAGCAGCACCAACGCCACGGTCCAGGCCGCCATCGCCGCCGGCGCCACCACGGCCCAGAACTGCGCCTCCTGCCATAAGACCGGCGGCGCGCTGACCCACGGCACCACCTTCGCCACGGTGGCCCCTGTGCACGACATGGTGATCTCGTCGGCCAGCTGCTCCAGCTGTCATGTTCAGGGCACAGCCGAGCAGAGGCTGTCTTTGCACCTTTCCTGTGCTCAGTGCCACACCAGCACCAGCCAGACCGTCATCGACGCCATCAACGCCGGCCAGGCGGGCACCGCCGTGTCGTGCGCCAGCTGCCACGGCTCCTTGGGCCATGCCGCGGCTCACGACATGACCGCGGTGCCGCAGCCCAGCTGCAACGACTGCCACGATTCCAACGTCTACATCGAGCACGTGGAGCGCCGCAGCCTCAGCTGCTCCGTCTGCCACGACAATCCGGCATACGCCAGCACGATTGCGGCCGGCATGGCCGGCAGCCAAGTCCTCTGCGCCGCCTGCCATGGCACCACCCAGCATCACACCGGCAGCGACGCCATCTCCGGCAACTGCCAGACCTGCCACCTCGATCCGCGGCCGGTCATCTGGGCCGGCGCCCCCGTGGGCCAGATGGCCTGCCAGGAGTGCCATACCGACGCCAGCGGCAGGATCTGGACCTGGACTGCCGGCGCGCCCAGCCACGCCTGGAACACCGCCGCCCCGATCCAGGACTTCGGGGCCTGCTTCGCCTGCCACGCGCCCGTGCCCTTCCACGGACTGCCGGTCCAGGCGCCGCTGTGCTGGGACCTGGCCAACAACTACTTCGCCGCGCCGGGCAAAGGTACTTTCAACCTCTTCCGGCCGATGTTCCAGAAGCCGCTGGAATACTACAAAGGGACACCGTACCAGCGGCAGGGGAAGGAAATCTGCAAGCCGGACCGAGCCGACTGGAACAACCCGACGATCACCTTCAACTGGCATGAGATCAGCTCCCCGGACAGCCGGGTCTTCGGGCAGACCGTGCCCACCTTCGAGCCAGCCAGCGCCGGCTGTCTGGTGCAGCCCATCGGCACCTATATCGAGGCGGAAAAGGCGGGTAGCATCGCCACCGCCGACTGGGCGACAGCCTCCGAAACGACGGCCAACGGCGGCCAGTATCTCAACGCCCGTACAGCCCGCACCACGCTGCCCAACGCGGCAGCTGGCCCAGGCGCCCAGTTCCGCCTGAGCTTTCCGGCCGCGGGCACCTACTACCTGTTCTTCCGCAGCAAGGACAACCGCAGCACCAGCAGCGACAACCTGTGGTACGGCCTGAACGGCGTGGGAGTCGGTGATGCCAAGAGTCCCGTGAGCAACACCAACTACAACTGGTTCAACGCCCGAGGCACTTACACCGCCGGGCCGACCACCGCTCGGATCACCGTGCCTTCGGCTGGTTGGCATACGATCAACATCTGGTCCAAGGAAACAAATCACCGGTTCGATGGCCTGTACATCAGCACCATGAGTGGCGCCCTGCCGCCGGTGGCACTGCCTGGCGGCGCCAGGAAGATCGACGCCACCCAGTGCATCAGCGCGCAGTAGCGGCCGAGCAGCCAGACTTCATGGGGATGGTGGCAGGCCCGGCGGTCCGATCCGACCCGCCGGGCCTGCCGCCGCAAAGCAGCTCGCAAGGAGAGGGATCATGATCACGAAGAGGACGACAAGGATGCTGATTCTGGGTCTGCTGGCGGCAGCCGCCCTGGTCGTGGGCCCTGGCGAAGCCACCGCCGCCCGCCAGCGCCAGGACCTGCCGCCGGTGGTGCGCGGCCGGGTCATCGAGGTCCACAAGCCTTTTGGCACCAGTGACCGGGTCTACGCCCGGCTGGCCGCCCGGGAGGGCCGGGTCTGGGTGGCGATGCCCGGCACCACCCTGCCCCGGCGTGGCGCGGTCCTCAGTCTCAAGACCGAGTGCGTGCGCACGGGCTTCCGGAGCCAGGGCATGAACCGAACCCTGGACACCGTCATCTTCACCAGCGGTCCCGCCGGCCAATAGCCGACCACGCCCACCAGATGGGATAGCCCTTGGGCGCCGCCGCCCTCCCTCCTGGCCGGCGCCCAAGGGTGAATCCCCCCGCTGCCCATCCGGGCAGCGCCTTCGCCTCCCCTCCCCGCCGCAGGCACAAGAAGGGGATCTTGTGGCGCGGCCGGCTGAGGTGCCGGATGCTTTGGCCCTCGGGCCGGCGTCTCTTCCGACCCCGCCGGCTCGCCCGGCCGGCCTTGAAAGGCCGGCCTACCACGGGTACGCCACTCCGTGGCTCTGTACGGAAGGGCTCGATTGAGAGCCTCGCGTAGCGAGAGCAGATACCGATAGCCGGGGGATTCATCCC
>JBFMBH010000241.1 GCA_040755095.1 Thermodesulfobacteriota bacterium | reverse complement strand
CCCCAATAGCACCGTACAGCATCCCGTCATCAAACTCACCTCCCATCAACTCGGAGACGGCACCACCGGCCAAGGCGCCCACCCCGACTATGGTCAAGAGTTCCACAAGAAAATGCCCGCTCGGGTCAACGTACGCCAGCGGGTTGTTCAGGCAGTAGCTGTACCGGTTCAGGCTCTGGGGATCGCCGGGGCGGGGGACGATGCTGTCGGCGCTCAGGAAGCGGCCGGTCATGGGGTCGTAGAGGCGGGCGTTGTAGTTGTAGAGGCCGGACTCGCTGTCCCGCTCCTGGTCGGTGTAGGTGTAGCTGCTCACCGAGATGGCCGAGGCATAGGCCGAGCCGCTGTTGGCAACGTCACGCTCGACGCCGAAGGGCATGTAGCTGCCCTTCTCCACCAGGGCGCCGGTGGCGCTGGTCACCACCGCGGTGCTGGCCAAGGGATCCTTGTGGAAATACTGCACTGTGCCGTTCTTGATCATCGCCACCCGGCGGCCGGCGGCGAAGATGTACTTCACCTCCACCCCGCCCTGGACCTCGAAATGCTCGCCGATGTAGTAGGTGACGCCGCCAGGCCCCGACTTCGTGGCCCGGCTGCTGCTGCCGTCGTAGGTGTAGCTGCTGGTGCCCAGGGAGGAATGGACCAGCCGGGTGGGCATGTTGTTGGCGTCGCAGGTGACCGTTCGGGTGCCGGTCAGGTTGGCATTGGTCACATCCGGGCCGAAGGTCATGTTGCCGTTGGCATCGTAGGCGAAAGTCGGGCTGACGCCGGAAATGGCGCTCACCGCCTGAACGCCTTGGCCACGGACGAGCTGCGGCCGGATATCGGCGCCCTCTGGGAGAACTGGGTGATCGCCGAGGTGGCGAAGCAGAACCTGCTGCTGGGCTCCCCTTGCGACCTGTACTTCTGGCGCTCCCGCACCCAGGCCGAGGCGGATCTGGTGGTGAGGAGCGAGGAGGGACTGCGCGCCTTTGACATCAAGTGGCGGCCGCGCCGGGCCTCCGGCAAGGCGTTCTGTGCCGCTTACGGCGTGGACGTGGAGGTGCTGGGCCCGGACGACCCCTTCGTCGCGGGTCCCCTGCCCCCACGGCCTCCGGCCTGAGCACCTGTCCCCCAAGCACCAGCCGGTGACAACCAACAAGCCGTCGATCTCGTGTCCCGCCTGGAGATCCTCGGTGAGAAGACGGACGCCGCCGGCACGCCGAGCCGCAGCAATGATGCGACCATCCCAGAAGAAGACCTGCTGCCGCTGGTGCACGGCGATGGCCGCCTCGACCGGATCGGCGTCAATCGCCACCACCGGCACGGTCCGGAAGAGGGCGTGACCTGTCTTGCCTCATCGGCGGCAGGGTGTTGATCCGGCTTTGTCCCCACCACAAAGAGCTCGCGGCACCTGGGCGGGCGGGCTGCCGTTTCCCGAAGGATGGCCGTTCTGAAACAGATGGCCTGGCCGGCCGTGCCGCCGGTTGCCGGCCACCGCATGGCCGGTCATGAGGCTCCGCAGCACCGAGGCCAGGGGTACGGGGCCGGTGCGCACCAGGTGGTGGAGGTGGTTGAGAAGCAAGGCCCAGGCCGGAACGGTCCACCGTCCCCGTTCGGTCGGCACCGCCAGCCGGCGCAGGAAGTCGCCGTCATCCGCCGGCCCCAGGGTACCTGGGGAGCCCAGGCGCATCTGCCGAGGCATGGCCACTCCGTGCCATCCATGGTTGGGTAAGCAAAACACCCTCTGCACCAACGTACCCATGAATACAGAAAAACTTTTGTTGAACAAAAACATGACTGCCCCCATCGCTAAAATCCATAGGCACCTCTAATCCAATCATCTGATGGATTGAAAGCTCCTGAGACAGTTAATGATCGCCCCAGTCAAAGCCCCCCCCGCAATCGATTATAAGAAATAGAGTCTCAGATCACGATCTGGCACAAAGTCTTCTTTGCGCGTGTGGAAGACCTTGTCTGAAACACGTTCCAGTGGACTATCCCAACAAAATGACAGCATATCCCCGGGATTCTTCATCTCCACAAAGAGGTCGAAGGTCTTGATCGGTCCATCCCATGAATTAGCTGTCTTGAGAATGTAGTCGATCCATTCCACTCTGAAACTTGAATACCCACCCCTCCCGTTCTCTTGCCGCTCTGCCATCATCGCATCAACCATATCCTTCCTGATACACCCATCACTGCATTGCTCAAGCAACTCCTGCACGCCATTAATCACCATGAACCCCTTCACTGGCTTATACTCATGATGGACGTGTGACTGGCCAGGCGGGAATAGTTGAGTCCAATAGTAAGTTACCCTGACGATCCACTCCGCGTAATAGCAGCAGATAGCGCCTTCCGTCTCCGCCTGATAAGAACGACTGAAGGCGCCGATTTTGACCAGTTCATCCATGATGGCTCGACCAAGGTATCCGACCTTATCCGGTTCTGGATACACATCAGGTGGCACCCCTGAACGGAGCAGGGTATCCGTGATGTCTTTTTCACCGAGAAAGGCGCGAACGTCCTTCTTGAAAGGAAGAACAGATTCATTCGCAATTACAGAGAAATCCG
>JBFMBH010000240.1 GCA_040755095.1 Thermodesulfobacteriota bacterium | reverse complement strand
GTAGTACCGGGCGCCCATATAGATGAGGCCGGTCTCCGGATCGCTGACATGGCCGGTGAAGCCCCGCTCGTTGGCCGGGCCGCCGCTGGTCTCGGCGATGGTCTCGCCGAAGGCCGCGTACTCGTACCGCTTGACCACCGTGCCGGATGCATTGGTCATGAGCCGGACCGAGCCCAGGTGGTCGCTGTGAAACCAGGTCTTGTTGCCGCCCTGCTTCTTGGCGATGAGCATCGGGCCGGCATAGTAGTACTGGACGAGCTGGCCATCATCCACCTCCACCAGCCGGCCGAAGTACTTGGAGGTGCCGGCCGGGCCGCTCTTTTCCACCCGCCGGCCCTGGTGATCGTACCAGAACCGGGTGGTCTGACCGGTCATGGTGACTGAGCTGAGCCGGTTGACGGCATCCCAGGTCAGGGTGCGGCCGTTGCCGGTGAGCATGTTGCCGTTGGCGTCGTAAGTGTAGGTGGCGCCGCCCGCCGTCTTGACGGCATGGGGGTGGGCGGGATCGTAGGTGTAACTGCCCTCTCGGGAGTTGGTCGTGAAGTTGCCCAACGGATCGTAGCCAAAGCTCTGGTCCTGGCTGGGTAAGCCGTTCACCTCCACGCTGGTGAGACGGTTCAGATCGTCGTAGACCAGGGTCTGGTTCAGGCCGGGATGGGTCAAGGAGTCCAGGTCCGTCACCCGGCCGGCGTCGTCATAGTGGTAGGTCGCCTGGTAGACCCGCAGGCCAGTGGCGTCCGTGACCTCGGCCGTTTCCAGCCAGCGGCGAGTCCCGTCGTACCCGTAGCTGGTGGCGGTGCCGTTGGCGAAGTCGGCATCCGTCAGCTGGCCGCGGGCGTCCCACAGAAGGTTGGTGGCATAGCCGGACACGCTTTGCAGGTTGCCGTTGGCGTCGTAGACGTTTTCCACCCGCTCGCCATCCGGATAGGTGATGAACCTGGCGCGGCCGATGGCGTCGTACTCCGTGCCGACCGTCTTGCAGATCCCGCGGCACAAGGTGGTGGAGGTCTCCAGCCCGCGGCTGTCCCAGGCGTGGCTTTTGCTGCCCGCGGTCAACTGAACCGCGTTGCCGGATTTCACCTTCAGGTACCGTCACCGAGCTGAGCCGGTGGGCGGCATCCCAGATCAGGGCGCGGCCGCAGCCGGTCCTCCCGCGTTGACAACCCCTGGCACCCCACGTACCATGCGGCCATGAGCGAGGTGGCCAATCCCCACGATCGGTTCGTGAAGGAGGTCCTGGGCCAGCCGGCCACGGCCCGGGACTTTCTGGTCAACTACCTGCCGGCGGATGTGGTCGACTGCTTTGACCTGTCCACCCTGGAGGTGGTGAAGGACAGCTTTATCGATCCCAAGCTGGCGGAGCACCTCTCCGACCTTCTGTACCAGGTGAGTCTGCAGGACAACCGGCTGGGCTACCTCTACCTCCTCTTCGAGCACCGCAGCCATGTTCTGGGCTGTCCGCCCCTGGATCTCGTGCGCTACGGGGTGCAGATCTGGAGCCGGCACCTGGCCGTCCATTACGCACGCACCCTCCCGCCGATCATCCCACTCATCTTCTACCACGGCCGGAACACATGGGTGCATCCTCTGGACTTTGCGGGGCTTTTTGATCTGCCCGCAGCCCTGGTGCCGTACCGGCCGTCGTGGCGCTACGAGCTCATTGACCTGGCCCGCTGGCCGGATGAGGACCTCAAGGGCGAGGTCCTGCTCCGTTCGTTTCTCCTGGTCACCAAGCACATCTTTGCCGAGGATCTTGGCGAACGGTTGCCAGACATCCTGATTCTGCTCCGGGATCTGGCCCGTTCCAAGACCGGACTGCAGTATGTGGAAACCCTGCTCCGCTACGTGGCTGCCGGTGCGCCGCAGGTGGAGGAGGAGGCCTTTGAGGCCGCCATCGAGACGGCCCTTGCCGCAGGAGGGATCACCATGCCCACACTGGCTGAACGTTGGGAACAACGGGGATTGGAGCGAGGAATGCAGCAGGGGCTGGAACAGGGGCTGGAGCAGGGGCAGCGCCGCACCATGAACGCCCTGCGCCGGAGCATCATCGATGCCCTGGAAGCCCGCTTCGAGGCGGTGCCGGCGGCGGTGCTCCTTGAGCTGGACAAGGTGGAGCGGGAAGAGACCTTGCATCTCCTGCACAAGCGAGCGGTGGTCATCGCCTCGTTGGAGGCGTTCCGGGACTTGGTGCGCCGCACCTTGGCCGACTGAGCCATCCCGCCCAACCCGGCTGCCGTCCGCAGGCCCCCATCGCAGTGATCCGACTCTGCTCCGTGCCGGGCGGCAGCCGAGTCGGCCCCAGGGTGGTCGCCGTGCCCGCCCAGTGAAGTCGTCGGTAGTGCCGCTCCAGCCGTACTCCCTTCCGCCCCTTCCCGAGCCTCCCTGTTGCGCCTTTGCCAGCCCCATACGTTTGATCAGCGCCTGGGGATAGTCCGACCTGGCAGGCGCGGTCTGCCCTGGTGGCGCGCCGCTGCCGGTACTTGAAGGGCTCAGCGCCTCTTGTCCAGAATGCGGCTGGCCAGGAGCGCCCCCAGGATCAGGGCAGCAGCCAGGGGGAAGAAACGGACGCCATGGCGGCCGCAGGAGGGAATGTTGAGGAGCCGCACCTCGCCCTGGAGCAGGGTGGGCGGG
>JBFMBH010000239.1 GCA_040755095.1 Thermodesulfobacteriota bacterium | reverse complement strand
ACGCTGTCCGGAACCAGGCTGCCGGCTAAAATCGGCTCCACCACCCGCCGCACCCGCTCCTCCCGCAGCTTGTCCGCCAGCTGATCGAGATGGGTCTCCCGCCGGCTGATGAGATTCTCCTTGGCCGCCTCCAGCATCTCGGCGGTGACGGGCACACCCCGGTCGCGACCGGCCGGCATCTCGAAGCAGGCCTCGTAGGCCAGGGCATTGACCAGCCAGGGCTGGCCGGCGGTCAATTCCCAGGCCCGGACCTTGGCCTCCTCGGTGAAGGCCTGTCCGGTGGCCTCGGTGTGCTGCTGGTAGAGCATGGCGACCTCTTCCCGGGTGAAGTTGCCCAGTACCAGAGCTTTGGCCTTGATGTTGAAGGCCGAGCCGCCGGTGATGATCGCCTTCTCCCGATCGGAGTGGATCCGGTAGTCCCGCACATCCCGCACCCCGCAAAGGATGACGCTCTGGGGAAAGGCCGCCGGCCGCTGGGTGTAGCCCGCCCGCAGCTGCCGCAGCACCGCGATCAGCGTATCCCCCACCAGGGCGTCGATCTCATCCAGGAACAGGACCACCGGCCGGGCCTCCTGACGGCACCAGCGGACCAGCACCTCCTTCAAGGCGTCGTGACCACCGGCCTGGGCCAGCACCTCCGGCCAGGTGGCCTCCAGGAACCCATCCCCCAGGGCGGTCCTGGACCAGGAGGCCATGCTGCTCAGAATCGCCCGCATCCCCTCCTGAACATCCTCTCTGGCGGACTGCCCCACCTCGACATTGGCGTACAAGGCCCGATACCGGCCGCTTCGATTGAGATGCTCCATGAGGGCCAAAAGCGAGCTGGTCTTGCCGGTCTGGCGCGGGGCATGGAGAATGAAGTACTTCTTCTGGCCGATGAGGGTCTCCAGCTCCGGCAGGTTGATCCGGGCCAAGGGGTCCAGGCAGTAGTGATCGGCTGGGTTCACCGGACCGGCGGTGTTGAAGAACTTCATGGGAGCGCCCTCCCTGGGGCAAGGGGCAAGCAGCGGATGAGGACTTCCAGGGTGATGGCCGGCGTCAGGGAGCGGCCGCGCTGGTCAGGCGCCGGAGCGGCACGGGCTTCCGGCTGGCCGCTGCACGAAGGCCGAAGGATCGCCATCTGGTCCGAGGATACCCGGCTTGGCACATGAAGCCAAGGAGATCGGCGTCCCCTGACCGTCGTCACCTTTCGTCTTGTGTCAGCTACGGCCACCAAATGGACTGTGGGAGTGGGGGCGGGATGAGAGAAACCGGCCGTGCCGGTCGTCGCGGTCGCTGGGATCCTTGTGCCTGAGATGCCTGGCCAAGGGATGGAGGCAGGCTGGCGTGCGGAAGGGGCAGGGACTGCCGGCCGCTCGGCTACCGTTGGTGGCGATGCAGAATGTCTCCCACCGCGACGATCACCCGCTCCACGTCCTGGTCCGTCATCCTGGGATAGATGGGCAGGCTCACCGTCCGTTGGTAGACGTCGTAGGCCTTCGGAAAATCCCTGGGCTGCAGGCCATACCGGTCCCGCCAGTAGGGCTGGAGGTGCAGGGGGATGAAATGGACACTGGTGCCGATGCCGGCCTCGCACATCAGCTCAATGAACCGATCCCGGTCGATGGTCAGCCGCTCCAGCTCCAGCTGGATCACGTACAGATGCCAGGCGTGAAGATCACCAGGGCCTCCGGCGGCCGGCAGCCGGAGGGGCAGGTCAAGGAAGGCCTCAAGGTAGCGCCGGGCAATCGCCTCCCGCCGGTCCCGGAAGCGGTAGGCCTTGCGCAGCTGGTGGATGCCCATGGCCGCAGCGACGTCGGTCATATTGTACTTGAAGCCCGGCGCCACCACCTCGTAGTACCAGGAGGGCCTGTCGGCGGTGTAACGGCCGAAGACATCGCGGTTGATGCCGTGCAGCCGCATGGTGCGCATGCGCTGGGCATGGGCAGCATCCCGGGTCACCACCATGCCGCCCTCGCCGGTGGTGATGGTCTTGGTGGCGTAGAAGCTGAACACCGTCATGTCGCTGTCCAGAGCGCCGATGAGCTGGCCAGCGTGCCGGGTCGGCAGGGCATGGGCTGCGTCCTCCACCACCGCCAAGCCGTGGCGGCGGGCGATCTCCAGGATCTGTCCCATCGCGCAGGCCAGGCCGGCGAAATGCACCGGCATGATCGCCCGGGTTTGGGGGGTGATGGCCGCCTCGATCCGGTCCGGGTCGATGTTCATGGTCACAGGATCGATATCCACGAACACCGGATCGGCACCCAGATAGCGGACCACCTCGGCGGTAGCCGTGAAGGTGGTGGGGGTGGTGATCACCTCGTCCCCCGGCCCAATGCCCGGGACGTCATCGCAGCGCCCGCGGCCAACGGCATCTATATGCTGACCGACCAAGCTCTCCTTCTCTTCTGACGTCCCGACCCCGATGCTCCCGCTGCGAGAAGCTTCGGCGTCGCCGGTAGATGCCACGAGGTCCTCTCAGGGCCGGCGCCTCGCCGCCACAGCGCTGTCCGTTGTGCTCCTGTGCCTAGTCGGCACCTGCCAGGCCCAGGCCCAGAATGCGGAGCTGGCACTCCGCCTCATGTGGCAGGTGCACGACGATGCCAGCGACGAGGACCTCAGGCTCCTGGCCCAGACCGGCATCTCCGCCATCCACAGCTTCAACTTCGGCACCTGGTCCGAGGAGAGAACTGCCCGCTACCTGGAGCGGGCGGCAACCCACCGCCT
>JBFMBH010000238.1 GCA_040755095.1 Thermodesulfobacteriota bacterium | reverse complement strand
GAGGGCCTCGGCGGGAGCGCCGGGCGCCACCGCCTCGGCCAGGGCCGGTACCGGCTGGGCCCCGGCCCGCTCGCAGGCGAACTCGAAGATCTGCACCAGGCCGGCACCGGACAGCAGGCGCTCGCAGGAGACCCGCTCCTGGCGGCGCCAAAGAAAGCGCAGCAGCTGGACCTGCTCGTTGTCCACCGGCGCGAAGTCCACGTGCCCGCCTTCCGAGGCCAGGACCAGGTGACGGTCCCCGGTCCAGACCACAAGCCCCATCCCCAGGCCGGTGCCGGCGCCGATCACCCCCCGGGGGGCCAGGGCCTCCGCCGTGCCGGCCTGCAGCACCGCCAGCTCGTCCGGCCCCAGGGTCTCGATGCCATAGCCGACCGCGGCAAAATCATTGAGCAGGCTGACGCGGCCGATCCGGAAGCGAGCGGCCAGCTCCCCGGCATCCACCTGCCAGCCCAGGTTGGTGACCTGGGCCCGGCCGCCGGTCACCGGCCCGGCCACCGCCAGGCAGGCGGCGTCGATAGCACCGGCCGCGGCACCGGCCAAAAAGGCCTCCAGCAGGGCCGCCACGTCCGGGAAGCGCTGGCTGGCCACAAGCTGCCGATGGCCAGGGCGGACGGCTCCAGACTCCACCTCCGCCAGTTGAAGCACGGTCTTCGTGCCGCCAATATCTGCTGCCAGGATGCGCATGACTCTCCAGCATACCGTTGCCGCCAGCGGCGGGCAAGGCGCAGGCAGGCTCCGGTGCGTCCGGTTAGTGGGTGAGCCAGGCCAGGGCTTCCGGCCGGTTGTCGAAGATCTCCACCGTGATCATGAGATCGCCGCCCATGAGCTGGAAGAGCCGGGCCAGGGAGCGGTTCCCTGTGTCCGGCACCACCAGCGCCCACCGGCAGCTGCCCCGCACGTGCTGGACCTCGTCTTTGACCACATCGGTGAACCGGAAGATGGCCTCCAGGTCGGCGTCGGCAATCCTGGCCTGGCTGAAGTCGGCCAGGCTGTGCATCCCTTTGCGGAACCGGGGATCCGCGTGCACGGCCCGGATGTGGGCCAGGATCTCGTCCGCCTTGACCTCGCCCCAGTAGCTCGACAGGATGAGACCCTTCTCCGGATCGATCTCGAATGAGCTGCCCATGATCACCTCCGTCGACCGGCTGTGCCCTGGCTCGACGCCCTGGCTGAGCATACCACCTCCCACCCGGGAAGAGAACCGGTGGGTTGACATTCCCGGAAACGACTTGTATGGCTGTCCGGATCATGCTCCCACGCGGACGTTGTTGCCGGCCACCTGGAGCTGACCAGGCCCGCAACCCCAGATTGCCCATGGCCTGCCCTGGCCTTGCTCGATGGCGTCGGCTGCTGGCGGTGGCCTCGACGGCGGGCGTGGTGCTCCTCTTCACCAGGGCCCCGGATTCCTCTGCGGCACGCTCCGTCCAGGCCTTGTGGAGCCTGGGCCACGTTCTCCTGTTCATGGCCGGCACTGCCCTGGCTTTGTCCTTTCTGCCCGACCAGCAGCGGCGCCGGCGCTACGCACTGGCGCTGCTGCTGGTGGCGGCTGGCCTTCTGGCCTGGGGGAGCGAGTGGGCCCAGGCTGTGGTGGGGCGGGTGTCCGATCCCATGGATGCCATCCGGGATCTGGGAGGCGCTGGGGTTGCATTGCTCATCGGTTGGCCCTGGAGGGGCCGGCGGTGGGGGCTGCGTCCCTTGTCGGTGGCGGCCGGATCGGCACTCCTCATCGTTCTCGCCTGGCCGTTCCTGGAGACTGCCAGCGACGAGTGCCTCGCCCGCTGGCAGTTCCCGGTACTGGCCGACTTCGAGTCCGACAGCCAGCTCGGCCGCTGGGAGGGCCAGGCGGAGCGCCGTCGCGACCGCACGGTGGCTGCCGAGGGCAGGGCGTCGCTCCGCATCGAGCTCGGTACCGGCGGTCATTCCGGCGTTGCCTTGCGCTATTTTCCCCATGACTGGCGGGGCTATGCGGCGGTGAGCTGCCGCCTGTTCGTGCCTGGGCAGGAAGGCCTGGAGATGGTGCTGCGGATCCAGGACGGACGCCATACCGCTGCCGGCAGTCGTCAGCGGGACCGGTTCAACCGACGCCTGCGGCTGCCTCCGGGGTGGAGTCTGGTCCGCGTCCCCCTGGCCGAGGTGGCGGGGGCACCAGCGGGACGCCCCATGGACCTCGCGGATATCCGGGGGCTGGGGCTGTTCGTCACCCGGCAGGCCACAAGACGGGTGGTGTTTTTGGACGATCTGCGGCTGGAGCCCTGAACGGGATCCCGTCGCTCAGGATCGCCGCCGGTTGCCGGACTGGTCGAGCAGGCGACCGGGACGGATCGCTTCGCCGCCGAACCGGTCGGCGATGGCATCGAGACTCTGGTGGAGACGGTTGCGGCGCAGCTCCTCTTCCGGGGGCGGGAACAGGCTGCGGTTGCGGGTCGCAGGGGGGAAGCGGCTGACGGTGATTCCCAGGAGTCGCACCGGCCGCCGGCCGACCTCGGTGGCATCGAGCAGCTGGCGGCAGGCGGTCCAGATCCGGTGGCCGTCGCTGGTGGCCTGTTCCAGGCTGTGGCTGCGGGTGATCTGGGAGAAATCGTGGTACTTGACCTTGAGGGTGACGGTGCGACCGGCCAGGCCAGGGCGGCGCAGCCGGCGGGCCACGGCCATGGCCAGCCCGAGGAGAGCATCTTCGGCCTGCACCCGGTCCGTGATATCCTCTTCGAAGGTCTCCTCCCGGCCCAGGGAGAGGGCGGGGCGCTCGGGCT
>JBFMBH010000237.1 GCA_040755095.1 Thermodesulfobacteriota bacterium | reverse complement strand
CGGTCGTTGACGTTTCGGATCAGTGCTGCCGGTCCCTTCTGCGGTTGGACATTCCTTGCTCGCTATTCGACATTCGTTGATGGAGGTGGGACCATGAACGATGGCCGGTGCTGGTGGATCCGGGTGGCGGTGTGGGCTGGTGCTCTGTGGGGACTGGGCGGCGGTTGGCTACCGGCCATGGCGGCGGGACCGCCAGCAGCGCCGCCCCCGCCGCCGGCCGCTCGCCCGGCCCAGCCGTCTCAGGCCGGCCCGCCGGCTCCCCTGGTCCGCCTCATCACGCCCGGTCGCTTCGATGTCGGCGGCTGCCAGTTGGACAAGGCGGCCGGCGAGGTGTCCTTCCCGGCGAAGGTCAACATGGACAAGGGGCTTCTGGAATACGTGGTGGTGGCCGCTGGCGGCAAGGTGCACGAGAGCCTGCTCCGCACCGAGGTGGAGCCCTTTGCCCTGCAGATGGCCCTGCTCCTGGCCGGCCTGGAGGGGACGCTTTCGCCCCTGCCCGCCCAGGGGGCCAGCGAGCTGCCCAGCGGCGATCCGGTTCGCCTGACGGTGCGCTGGGATGCCGGCGGCAGCCCCCGCACGGTGCCGGTGGAGGACTGGCTGCTGCGGCGGCAGGTGCCGGCAAGCCCGCTGCCTTGGGTGTTCACCGGCTCCGTCATCGACCGGGGGGTGTTTATGGCCCAGACCGAGCGCTCCCTGGTGGCCATCTACCACGATCCCCTGGCCCTCATCGATCACCGGGCTGAAGATGGCGCCAGTGACGAGATCTGGTTTGTCAACGACCAGGCGGTGCCGCCGGCCGGCACCCCGGTGACGGTAACCATCCGGCGGGCGCCCGCCTCGCCCCTGCCGTAAGGAGGATGTCATGGAATCGACCAGGATCCTGCTCGCCGTTGCGGCGGCGCTTCTTGTGGGCCTCGCGCCCCTGTCCGGCCAGGCCGCCGAAGAGCCGCCGGCCGCACCGCCGGCCGGCGATCTGTCCCTGAAGCTGGAGGTGCAGCACGCCATCGAACGGTCGCTCCAGTGGCTGGCCGGGCAGCAGAATCCCGCCGGCTACTGGTCGCAGCCGGATCACCCGGCCCTGACCGGGCTGGTGGTCACCGCCTTCCTCAACGAGCCCACGGGTGCCATCCGGGCCAATCCGCCGGCCGGGGTCAAGAAGGGCCTCAGCCAGATGCTCTCCGCGGTGCAGCCGGACGGCGGCATCTACGTCAAGGATCTGGCCAACTACAACACCTCGGTGGTCATGACCGCCCTGGTGGCCACCTTTGACCCGGCCTACGAGCCGATCCTGCGCCGGGCCCGCAGCTTCCTGGTTGGTCTGCAGCAGGATTATGACCAGCCCCGGGAAACCGACAACCCCATGGACGGCGGTATCGGCTACGGCAGCAGCTACACCCATTCGGACCTGTCCAACACCATGTTCGCGATGGAGGCCCTCTACTACACGAAATTTCTGGCCCGGGGCCAGGAAGGGCCGGCGGCTGAGCTCAAGGATCTCAACTGGGAGGCGGCCTTGCGCTTTGTCAGCCGCTGCCAGAACCTGCCGGGCATGAACGACCAGCCCTGGGCCAGCGATGATCCGGCCAACCGGGGCGGCTTCATCTACTTTCCCGGGGACAGCAAGGCCGGGGAAGAGGAGCTGGAGGCGGGCAGCGGCCGCAAGGCCCTGCGCTCCTACGGCAGCATCAGCTACGCCGGCCTCCTCTCCCTGGTCTACGCCGACCTCGGCCCCAAGGACCCCCGGGTGCGGGCAGTGGTGGAGTGGCTGGGCAAGAACTTCACCCTGGACGAGAACCCGGGCATGGGCGCCCAGGGCCTCTATTATTACTACCACGCCATGGCCAAGGCCCTGGCTGCCGCCGGCATCGACCATCTGACCCTGGCAGACGGCAGCGCGGTGGACTGGCGGCGGCAGCTGGCCGTAAAGCTCCTCGACCTCCAGAGGGGCGACGGCTCCTGGGTGAACGAGAACGGTCGCTGGTGGGAAAAGGATCCGGTGCTGGTGACCAGCTATGCGGCCATCGCCCTGGAGGTGATCCATCGGGGGCTGTGAGGCCTTTGGCGATGCAGCTGGCGTGCAGCAGCAATGCCTTTGTCCGCCAGAGCCTGGCCGAGGCCCTGGCGGCGATTGCCGCCATCGGCTACCGGGCAGTGGAGATCCTGGCTGACCGGCCCCATCTCTTCCCGTTGGACTGGGTGCCCGGGGAGCTGCGCGGGCTTGCCGGGGAGCTGGAGCGCCGGGGACTGGCAGTGGCGAGTCTCAATGCCAACACCGCCTGTGGCTACTATCCGGTGACCTTCTGGGAGCCGGTCTTCGAGCCCTCCCTGGCCAACCCGGAGCCGGCCGCCCGGCGCTGGCGCATCGACTGCACCCGCCGGGCCGTGGATCTGGCCCACACCCTGGGCGCCCCCCTGGTGACCGTGACCAGCGGCCGGCTGGTGCCGGGGATCGACCGGCCGGCGGCCCTCGCCCTGCTGGCCGACTCCCTGCACGAGGTGCTGGCCCACGCCAGTGCTGCCGGGGTGCGGATCGGCATCGAGTATGAGCCCGGTCTCCTGGTGGAATCGGCGGCCGATCTCCTGCTCCTCCTGGCGCAGCTGGATTCCCCCTGGCTGGGGGCCAATCTCGATCTGGGCCACAGCCACGTGGCCGGCGAGGAGCCGGAGCCGGTGATCACCGCCCTGGCGGGCCGGATCTTCGGGGTGCACCTGGAGGACATCGCCGGCCGCCGGCACCAGCACCTGGTGCCCGGCGACGGCGATCTGGACTTCGACCGCCTCGGCCGGGCCCAGGCCGCCGCC
>JBFMBH010000236.1 GCA_040755095.1 Thermodesulfobacteriota bacterium | reverse complement strand
TGAGGCGGGGCGAAGGTCGAATATCGAACAAGGAATGTCCAACCGCCAGAAGGGACCGGATGAACGGATCTGAAGTCCCCATAAGGAGAGCCATGCGCCGCATCATCCTGTCCGGGCTGCTGGCAGCCCTCGCCACCACCATGGCCGGCCCGGCCCGGGCCGAGCTCATCGACCGGGGCGGCGGCCTCATCTACGACACTGATCTCAACATCACCTGGCTTCAGGACGCCAACTACGCCGTCACCTCCGGCGTCCACCCGGACGGCCGCATGACCTGGGAGGAGGCCGTGCAGTTCGTGACCGACCTCCAGTACCCGGATCCGATCCGGAACAGGGTCTGGGACGACTGGCGCCTGCCATCGGCCAGGAACCGGGACGGCAGCGGTCCGGATCCCGGCTACTACACCCGGAGCAGCGAGCTGGGGCATCTGTTCTACACCACCCTGGGGAACGCCGGCCTCTACAAGGAGGACGAGGTGCTGGCCCGGCGGCAGCAGGCCCGGCGACCGGCCCTGCCCCGACCGCCGCCGCTCAAGCCCCAGGCCGAGTATGGGCTCAGAAACCGGGGACCCTTCCTGAATCTGATGGCCGCGGAGTACTGGGCGGCCGACCAGGCCATGAAGGAATCCCCGAAGGATGACCTCTATCCCCGCAATGCCTGGGACTTTTTCATGGATACGGGCGCCCAGTTCTATTGCGACAAATGGGATCACTGGTACTTCGTCTGGCCGGTGCGGGACGGAGATGTCGGGCCGCCACCGGTCGAGGGGGACAAGCCAGCGGTCGAGGCGGCGCAGGAGCCAGGGATCACAGGTGCAGGGCGAACCGCAGAATGATCGGGTGCGCCCCGCGCATGGCAGCCCCCAGGTCCCATGATTCCCATGATTCCCATAGCTCCCATGGACCTGTGGGACCTAAAGGACTTATGGGACCTATGAGATCTATGGGACCGCTCTCAAGAAACGCCGGGCGTCACGCCGGCGCCTTCGACATTCGCTTCGCTCATTCGGGAGGACGCTCGTCATGTACAACGTCAAGGAGATTCTCCGCCGGGCCGGCATGGAGCCGAATCCGCTTGCCGTGGCCGGGCGACCGGCCCCGGTGGCGGCCGAGCGCCACGCCTGCCGGGCGGCCCCGGTGCCGGTCTACACCCGCACCCGGGTGCAGCCGGTGGCTGCCGCCACCCTGGCCGGCAACCGGATCTTCGCCGTCGATCCCGGCCACCGCATGGCGGACGAGATCAGGCTGCTGCGCACCCAGGTGCTGCAGCGGCTGCGGGCTGGCCGGCTCAGCACCCTGCTCGTCACCGGCTTCGGCCATGGCCACGGCGCCAGCACCGTTGCCGCCAACCTGGCGGTGAGCATCTCCCTGGACGCCCGGCAAACCACCCTTTTGGTGGGGCTGGACTTCCGGCGGCCGACCCTGGAGCGGCTCTTCGCCCTGCCGCCACCGGTGGTGGGTCTGGTGGCCCATTTCGAGGACCGGGTGAGTCTGGAGGAGGTGTTCGTCAACCCCGGCATCGACAAGCTGACCCTCCTGCCCGCCGGCGGTCTGCTGCCCCAGGCGCCGGAGGTGCTGGGCTCGCCCCGCATGGAGGCCCTGGTGCGGGAGCTGAAAGAGCGCTATCCGGACCGGGTGATCGTTTTCGACGCCCCCAGCCTGTCCGGCTGTCCGGACACCCTCATCTGCTCCGACTACGTGGACGCCATCCTCCTGGTGGCCCGCGCCGGCCGCACCAGCCAGGGACAGGTCCGGGAGGCCGTGAAGATTCTGCCCCGGGGCAAGGTGCTGGGCACGGTCCTGAACGCCGCCCCAACCAACGGCCGGGACAACGGAAAGCCAGCCCGGTAACGCTGCCGCCTTTTGTGCAAGGAGATCTGATCATGTACCAGAGCCTTTTCGGCCTCACCCGGCGTCCCTTTGCCCTCACCGCCGATCCCTTCTTCCTCTACGCCAGCCCGGACCACGACGAGGCCCTGGCCCACCTGACCTACGGACTTCAGGACAATGCCGGCCTCATGCTGCTCACCGGTGCCCCGGGCTGCGGCAAGACCACCATCGTCCGGGCTCTTTGCGGCCAGTTGGACGACCGCCGGGCCCTGGTGCTCCTGGAGAGCCCCAACCTGAGCCCGGCCGAGCTGATCGCCGCCATCGTGGCCGACCTGGGTGGCCCGGTGGCGGACAGCAAGGCCGCCAACCTGCGGGCCCTGGACCAGGCGGTGGCGGATCTGAACCGGCAAGGCCGCCCGGTGCTCCTGGTGGTGGACGAGGCCCAGAGCCTGCCGGCGGACAGCCTCGACGAGCTGCGGATGCTCGGGAGCCGCCAGCAGGGGGACCGGTTCCTCATCCAGATCCTCCTGGCCGGCCAGCCGGCCCTGCGGGAGGCACTGGGCCAGCCGGAGCTTGCCTCCCTGCGGCAGCGGATCGGCGTCGCCTGCCACTTGGCCGCCCTGCCGCCCCATGAGGTGGCCGCCTACATCCTCCATCGCCTGCACCTGGCCGGCGCCGCCGAGCCGGCAGCCGTCTTCACGCCCGCCGCGCTGGAGCTGGTGAGCCGGCAGAGCCAAGGCATCCCGCGGCTGGTGAGCGCCTTGTGCGACGCCGCCCTCCTGGCCGCCTTCGGCGACGGCTGCCGGCAGGTGGACGGCCCGCTCATGCACAAGGTGATCGCCCTCCATGCCGCCAGCAGCTGGGACGCCGGCGGAGCGGCACCGGCGGAGGCGGCCGAGGCGCCTGGCACCAAGCCCGGGGCGGTGCCGGACGCCGGCGTCGAGGCCCGCTGGCGGCATGAGGAAAGCCCCTTGCCGGCGGCCGTTCCGCCGCCGCCCCAGGCGCCGGTCCCGGCCGCTGCCCCCGAGGCGACCGGCTACCAGCCGGCCTTTGTCCATGTCCCCATGCAGCCGAAGGCCGGCGC
>JBFMBH010000235.1 GCA_040755095.1 Thermodesulfobacteriota bacterium | reverse complement strand
CATCGACGGCCGGACGATCAGCTGGGACGACCTGGCCACCGCCTTGGGGCCCTACGAAGGGTGGGGCTTTCGCCTGGTGATCGAGGACCGCGTCCGCGACGTCCGCTCTGGGCGGTGCGGTAGAAATCCTCGTCCTGGAGGATCTCGATGACCCGCAGCAGAGAGTCGTTCTGGAGAAGGGCGGCGCCCAGGACGCACTGTTCCGCCTCCAGGTTCTGGGGGGGCAGGCGCAGGGCAGGCTCCGTCTTGCTGCCGGATTCCATGGCCAATTCCGGAGGACGGACAGGCAGGCGGGGCGGGCAGGGGGGCGGCAGCCGCCCCCTGCCCGGCGGCCAAGCTACTGGGCCAGGGGCTCGACCTGGACCTTGATCTCGGTCGAGACCTGGTAGCTGACCTTCACCGGCACGGTGAAAACCCCCAGGGTCTTCAGGGGCTCGGTGAGCAGGATCTTTTTGCGGTCGATGGCCAGGCCCATCTCGGCCAGACGGTCGGCGATATCGGCGGCGGTCACTGAGCCGTACAGCCGATTCTCCTCACCCACCCGCTGGCTGATGGTGATGGTCGCGCCGGCCAGGGCCTTGGCCAGATCCTCGGCCTCGGTGCGCAGGCGCTTCTTGCGGGCCTCGATGGCGGCCTTTTCTTGCTTGAGGACGGCCATGTTGGATGGGGTGGCCGCCACCGCCTTGTTCCGGGGCAGGAGATAATTGCGGGCGTAGCCAGGCTTGACGCGGACGATATCGCCCTCCTCGCCCAGGGTATCGATGGTTTCCTTCAGGATCAGCTCCATGACATTCCCTCTCGTGCGGTAAGACGCTCAAAGGCCAGGACCAGGGCCGTCAGAAGGCCGGCTGGTCCGGTCGGCTCCGGTTGCGGAAGTCAGCCCAGACATCGATGACGCCCAGGGCGGCAAAGAGGAGCATGCCGTAGGCCTCGACGAGCAGGACCAGATAGATAACGATCTTGACCGGCCGGGGCAGCCGCCAGCGGCCCAGCAGGAAGCCGGCAACCGCCAGCCCCTGGAGAAAATACAGCACCCCGGTCACGACCAACAGGTTGTGCCCCACCGTCGCCAGCTCCGGATGGGGCAGAATCACGAGGCTGCCGCCGGCGATGAGCAGCCAGATCAGCCCTTCCGGCAGCCGCCAGCGGGTGAACGGCGGCCAGGGTGCGCCGGCTGGCTGGCCCCGGCCCAGGAGCCAGTTGCCCAGCACCAGGTTGGCGAATACCGTCACCAGCAGGCTGGCAGCGAGAATCGCCGGCAGGAGGCGCGGCAGCACAACCTGCAGGCGATCCCGGGCCTGGGCCATGGCGGCGACCATTTCCGGCGGCAGCTCGCCAGCCTCGGTGAAGGCGGTGTAACCGGCCTCCAGCTCCTGATCGACCACCTCCAGGAGCCTTATGTACGGGTTCTGGCCGGTGGCTGCTGCGAAAACCCCTGCCATGGCGAGCCAGAGCACCGCCAGGAGCAGCGCACCTTCGAACAGGGTCCGGGATACCGATCGCCCGGCCTGTCCCGCCTGGTACAGAAGCATCCCCAGGGGCAGGAACAGAAAGGACACCGCCAGCTCGGCCAGGCTGCCCAGGAGCGCCCCCACCCCCAGGGCCACGAGCACGGCGTTGCGCACGATCGCCCCGCCCAGCTGCCGGCCCCGCCGGGCCAGAAAAAAGAGCACCGGCAGCGGCAGCAAGGGGGATAACAGTCCCGAGCCCCCGGGCACCAGGACCGGCAGGAGCAGACAGGCGGCCGCTACACCGGTACCCAGGCCCAGACCCCAGCGCGCCGTGGGTTGGTCATTAACCAGGGCCATGGGCCAGGGCCTGCGGCCAGCTTAGGGCTGGAAAAGGCCGGCGTACGGCAGAAGGGCGATCTGGCGTGCCCGCTTGATCGCCTCGGTGACCTGCCGCTGGTGCTTGGCGCAGTTGCCGTAGATGCGGCGGGGAATGATCTTGCCCCGCTCGGTGACAAAATGGCGCAGGGACTTGGGGTCCTTGTAATCGATCTGCAAGGTCTTGTCGGCACAGAAACGGCAGACCTTGCGGCGTCCGAAGAACTTCTTGGCCATGACGGGCTCCTCTTGCGTGTTCCTCAAGGATGGGCGCCAGGACGGGCGGCGGATCGACTCCTGCCGCACCGGGCGCCGGTGGGCTTCCGGACGACGGGCCGCCCCGGGGGCGGCGGGCGCTTAAGCCTCGGCCGTGACACTCTCCTGGCCTGCTGCCTCGGCCTCGGTGCCGGCCTCGGTCTCGGCCGGGGCCTCGACCTCGGGCGCCGGCGGATCCGGCACATAGCGGTCCTGGAGCTTGACGGTGAGGAACTTGAGCACCTGGTCGTCGATCTTGAGGATGCGCTCGATCTCCGCCACGGTTTCGGGCTGGCCAGTGTACTGGGTATAGACGTAGATCCCCTGGCTCTGCTTCCGGATGGGGTAGGCGAGCTTCTTGAGACCCCAGCGCTCGGCCTTGAGCACCTCGCCGGAGACGGCGCCGATGATGCCGGCGACCCGCTCCTGGAGCCCGGTAAGGGGCTCCTCGCCGATGCTGGGCCTGGCGATAAGAATGGTTTCGTACCTGCGCATGGCTTCCTCCTTGTGGACGTGGAAAAGGCCCTCGCTTCCCGAATGCGCGACGAGAGCAAGGAGGGACGAAAGTGAAGTCGCTATGCTTACCACAGCCCCCGAACAGCGTCAATGGCTTTGCCGGCGGCTCTGGATATTCGATAACCGGGTAGCGCGACGAGCCGGTAGGGAGGACATGCAGCCCTTGCAGTGCCGGGACTGGTGGGAGGTGTGCCTCTGTCCGGGAGCGGAGGCTGGTTGGGAAGGGGCGGGAGGTCTGGCGCGGCTGTCGGTCGGCGGAGATCGACGGCTGGGAGAGTCAGAAGAGGGAGCAGTCCTTGGCGCGCTCAGCACGGAGGCGTTGGCGGTTTGCGTCGGTCAGGCAGATAATCCC
>JBFMBH010000234.1 GCA_040755095.1 Thermodesulfobacteriota bacterium | reverse complement strand
CAAACGAAAACGCATAAGAATAGAGAGCCTATTCTTGTATGCGACAGTTGTGACTTTTCAATTACAGCAACTGAATTCAAGCTAGATGAATTTTTTTGCCCTAAATGTGGAGGTCGCTTGACGGAAACGCTTTGAAAGTCAAGGCCGTATAAGTTAACAATGACAAGCTTCCATTGATACCGCCCGACCTGGTGCTGCCGCCGGAGCGCAAGGAGAGACCCGGCTCCAGGAACATGGCCCGGAGGGCTTGCCTTCTGGCCAGCCTCCACAGTCAATCCGCCAGAGTCTGGCGCACCAGGTCGCGGAACGCCGGCAGGGAGGCGACGGTCACCGCACGTTTCAGCAGGGCCTGCAGGGCTTCCTCGGTCGCGATCTGCTCCAGGCTGCGGATCATCGTTTCCGGGACCGCCTCGAAGCGGGCCTCCAAGACCTCGACGATACTCCGGCGAAGCGCCCTGGTCAGTCCCCGCTGAAGCCCCTGCTCCAGCCCTTGCTCCAGCCCCTGCTGCAGCCCCTGCGCAAGCCCCTGCTGGAGGCCGCGCTCCAGACCCCGCTGTTCCCAACGCTCGGCAAGTGTCGGCATATCCATCCCTCCATCGGCAAGCGCGCCATCGATGGCGGCGCGAAAGGCCTCCTCCTCCACCTGCGGCGCGGCTGCGGCCACATAGCGGAGAAGGGTTTCGACATATTGCAGTCCGGTCCGGGAGCGAGCCAGGTCGCGCAGCAGGGTGAATACCTCTGGCAGGCGCTCGCCCAGGTCGTCGGCAAAGATGTGCTTCGTGATCAGAATAAAGCTGCGGAGCAGCACCTCACCCCGGATCGCCTCATCGGGCCACCGGGCCAGATCGATGAGCTCGTAGCGGAAGGACGGTCGATAAGGCGCCAGGGCCTCCGGCAGGTCGAACAGACTTCCCAGGTCCAGGGGATGCGGCCAGGTGGGCCGGCCGTGGTAGAAGAGGATCGGGATAACCGGCGGCAGCGGCCCGGATCCGTCGATCGCCCGGTAGCGGCTCCAGATCTGGTATCCGTAGCGGATAAGATCCAAGGGCGGGCAGCCGCCGGTATGGCTGCACCGTACCAGCCATGGTTGGGCAGGTCTCTGGATCCCTACCAGCGGAGGGCCAGCGATCACCCTTCCCGGATGAGCCGCAGCAGCTCCTCGGCGGAGATCTTGCCGCTCATGTCCCCGCCATCGAGGAGGCTGTTGGCCAGGTCGCGCTTGTCCTGGTGCAGCTGGACGATCTTCTCCTCAATGGTGTGGCGGGTGATCAGGCGGTAGACGGTTACCGGCCGCTGCTGGCCGATGCGGTGGGCCCGGTCCGAGGCCTGGTCTTCCACCGCCGGGTTCCACCAGGGATCCATGTGCAGGACATAGTCGGCCGCGGTGAGGTTCAGGCCCAGGCCGCCGGCCTTGAGGCTGATGAGGAAGAGATCCCCCTCTCCGGCCTGGAAAGCGTCGATCTCCCGCCGGCGTATCGCCGCCGGGGTGCGGCCGTCGAGATAGCGGTAGCTGATCCCCATGGCGTCCAGCCGGTGCCGGATGAGGGTCAGGTGGCTGACAAACTGGCTGAAGATCAGGGCCTTGTGACGGTTCTCAACAAGCTCGGCCACCACCTGGGCAAAAAGCTCCAGCTTGGCACTGGGCAGGTCCAGGCCGCTCCTGACCAGCCGGGGATGGCAGGCCGCCAGCCGGAGGCGGGTGATCTCGGCCAGGATCTGGAACTGCCGCTCGGAGCTCGGCTCGGGGAGCTCGGCCAGCCGCTCCAGGGCCTCCTGGCGCAGGATCTCGTAGAAGGCAGCCTCCGCCGGGCTCATCTCCACCTGCAGCGCCACCTCGGTCCGGGGTGGCAGCTCGTCCAAGACCTGGGCCTTGGTCCGGCGGAGGATGAACGGCGCGATGAGCCGCTTGAGCCGTTTCCTGGCCTCCTGGTCCTGGGCCCTGGCGATGGGGATGGCGAAGCGCTCGTTGAAGCCCTGCTGCGAGCCCAAAAGGCCCGGGTTGATGAAGTTGAACAGGGTCCACAGCTCCCCCAGATGGTTCTCGATGGGCGTGCCGGTGGTGATGAGCCGGAAGCCCCCCTCCAGGCTCATGGCCGCCTGAGCCCGCTTGGTGACCACATTCTTGATGGCCTGGGCCTCATCCAGGACGATGGTGTGCCACTTCCGGCCGGCCAGGAGCTTCTTGTCCTGCTGGAGCAGGGTGTAGCTGGCCACCAGAACATCCATGGGCCCCAGGTCCTGGACCAGCTTCTCCCGCTGGGGGCCGGCGTACAGGCGGAGGTTCAGGCTCGGAGCGAAGCGGCCCACCTCGGCCGGCCAGTTCAAGCAGACGGAGGTGGGAGCCACCACCAGGGCCGGCCCCTGCGGGCCGCGCTCCAAAAGCAGGGCCAGGGCCTGCACCGTCTTGCCCAGGCCCATGTCGTCCGCCAGACAGGCCCCCATCCCCATGGCCGCCATGCGGGACAGCCAGCGGAAGCCGTCCACCTGGTAGTCGCGCAGCTCGGCCTGCAGGGTGGAGGGTGGATTCGGGCAGGAATCCTGAACGGCCCGGATCCGCTCCAGCCTTGATCGCCAGGCCTCGTCCACCTTCAGCGATCCGACTCGGGAGGTCAGCCCCTCCAGGGCAAAGCTGGCCAGGGGATGCAGCCGGATCTCCTTGCCCCGTCCCTGGGAAAGGGCCGCCAGATCATCCAACTGCCGCCGCAGCTCCCGGGTGAGGGCCAGGTACTGCCCGTCTCCCAGGGGGATGAAGCGACCTGGAGTCGCTCTCAGCAGCTCCAGCAGCTGCTTCATGCTCAGGGCCAGCTCGTCATCCACCCGCAGCTCACCGCTCACCTCGAACCAGTCCCGGTGCCCGGTGATGGCCAGGGAGAGCCGACTGAAGGACAGCCGCCGGCTGAGCCTGAGGGTCTCTCCTTCGGGCCACTCCACCACCACCCGGCCCTGCTCCTGTTCCTCCC
>JBFMBH010000233.1 GCA_040755095.1 Thermodesulfobacteriota bacterium | reverse complement strand
GTGGGCCCCAGGGCGGGGCAGGTATGCACCGGCAAGGCCGGGCTGCCCGTACGGGCCGACAAGGGGATGCAGGAGGTGGTAGCGGCCGACTACGATGCCATTGTCATCCCGGGCGGCTACGCGCCGGACCATATGCGCCGGCATCCGGCCATGGTGGCGCTGGTACGGGATTTCGCCCGGGCGGGCAAGACGGTGGCCGCCATCTGCCATGCCGGCTGGATGCTCGCCTCGGCGGACATCCTGCAGGGCAGGACAGTCACCGCCTTTTTTGCCATCAAGGACGATCTGGTGCATGCCGGCGCCACCTTCGTGGATCAGGAGGTGGTGGTGGACGGCAATCTCGTGACCAGCCGGGCCCCTGATGACCTGCCGGCGTTCATGCGGGCGATTCTGGCCCGTCTGGCGGGAGGCTGAGTGGGGGGGCGAAAAAAACCCGCCCCCGGCCGTGGGGGGGGGGTGGCGTTTCGCTGCGGCCGGGGGCGGGGGGAGGGCGCTCAGTGTTCGTGCTCGTGGGCCTGGCCCAGGTCATCCGGGTGGTGCGGCTCCTGATGGGGATGGGGGTGATCGTGGCCGAACTGCCCGTGCTTGTGGGCATGCGAATGGATGATCACCTGGCCGGTGCCGCCGCACTTGACGCAGGTCTTGACGCTGATCTTGCCGATTCCCTTGCATTCCGGACATTCCTCAGCCATGGGAGACCTCCTCTTCCTGTCTGAAGGCCGCCGGTTGCCGGCAGCCGGCGGACTCCTCGCCTGTCTATGCAAAGCAACAAGGATGCCAGGCCACGGGCGCCCGCCCGGCCAGGGCCGCCGCCCGTGGCCCTGCGGTCAGACCGGAAGCTGTCTCGGATAGCAGGACAGATTCCCGGCCCACAGGACTCGGGACTGGGCCTGCCGCTGTTTCGGACGTCAGCCGCCAGGAGGCCAGCCGTCCCCCCCCGACCGGCGGACAAGGCATCTGTCTGGTACGAGTGTTGCTACAGGAAGAGTGTGCGAGGATGGCGGGGCCAAAGCGGAGACATCACCGATGCAGAAAGGAGGATCGCCATGGCCATGGAAGTCAGGGACTACTGTCGGAACCTCGATGCGGAGCTCACCGGCTGGAAGGCGAGACTGTACGATGTGGTCCGGCAGCTGGATCAGAGGTCCACGGGTGACAAGGAGAAGGTCTATACCCAGATCAACGCCCTGCACATCGTGATGACGGAGCTCGAAGACCGGATCGATCAGCTGCGGGTGGCGTGTCCCACCGAGTGGAGCCCGCAGAGAAAAGAGATCGGCGAGAAGATCGCTGATCTCAGCTGCCGCTACAAGGAGGCCCAGAAGGTGGCCTTCGACTACGACTTCGGCGGCTAGCGCGTCAAACCCCCGAACCAGACTGCAAGGGAGGATATGACCATGAAGAGACAGATCGAGATGGAGAACAACCTGATGCTGGCGCACCGGGAGTTCGTCACCCAGCTCACGGCAGCGGTGACCCAGCTGGAGAACGACATCGCCGAAGCCAAGGAGATGACCCACATCTGCACGGATGAGTGGTGCCGGTCCACCGAGAGCGTGATCGATGAGCTGCACAAGGCGGTCTACGCCATCAGCGAGCCACGGTGGGCGACCCCGGAGGATTCGGAGAGGATCCACAGCCTGCGCCGGCGGGTCCGGGATCTGTACCTGAGCTTCACCCAGACCACCACCACCGCCCTCGCTGCCTGACCCACCGCGGACCGCTCCCCGTGTCTGGGCAAGGAGGCCCGGGCTGGCGGGCGGCCAGCAAAATCGAAGGGGCCGCCAGATCCCAATCTGGCGGCCCCTTCCCGCTGGGCGGCTGGTGCAGCCGCGGGCGGTCAGAACTGCTGCTCCAGGACGTTCTTCCGCAGCTGGGCGATGTCCAATCCCAGGGCCACACACTGCCGGCCTTCCATGCAGGCATCGGCGTCCGGCACCTCCAGGTGGTGCTTGAGCTCGTGGTGCCCCTTCTTGAGGTCCACCATCCACACCTTCTTCTGCTCGTCCCAGTCCACATTGACATCGATCCCGCACTCGCCGATGTCGGGATAGAGGGCGGTGATCTTCCGGCACAGTTCCTGTTGGCTATACATGGCTGTATCCTCCCTGTTCCGTTGGCGGCTGGCTTGGCCACGACGCTGTCCGGGGTTGGCTCTTGCCTGTGGCAAGCGACCAAGCGCCTGCCCTTGTCCCCGGGCTCCCACTTTCCAGAAAGTATCAAGATCCATGCCAGCGCCTGGCCCCCGGCCCCCAGCTGGCCGCCCGCCCGCCCCCCGCCGCCGCCGCTCCCATCCCCCGTGCCACTGATCCTGTGTGGCAGGATCATTCCTCTTGCGCAAGACGGGTCCGGGGGCGAGGCTTCTGGACTTTGAGGTGGGACGAAAAAACTTGGCCAGGATCGTTCACCAGCCCGAGTGGTCCTGAGGCCCACCGGCCGTTACGCACCTTCAGCACCAACGTCCCGGCACTCCCGGCCGCCAGGCGATCCCGGCGCAAACAAACAGCCCTTTGGCGGGGGAGCATTTCCCTTGACCAGCAATGCTCCGGAAGGGTAAGAACCATCTGGCGGGTACTCTCGGGGGCGGTAGGGCCCCACATGCGGGAGGCGCCGGGGAGAACGGCACGAGGGCCGCCCCCGGTGGCCACCCCGGCGGGAAGGTCGTAGCCCGTCGAGCGGGGCACAGGACGAAGGGACAGGATGCCTCCTTCGCGGGGCCAAGATCCGGGTGCGGGGTTTCGCCATCAGAGGCGGTCGAGAGGGCTTTGCAGGCGCTGGATGTCCCGGGCCATGACGTGGGTGTAGATCTCGGTGGTCTTGACATCGGCATGGCCCAGGAGATCCTGCACCACCCGGATGTTGACGCCGTTCTCCAGGAGATGGGTGGCGAAGCTGTGGCGGAGGGTGTGGCAGCCGACCTTCTTGTCGATGCCAGCAGCGGCGGTGGCCCTCTTCACCGCCTTCTGGAGTCCGGATTCCAGGACAT
>JBFMBH010000232.1 GCA_040755095.1 Thermodesulfobacteriota bacterium | reverse complement strand
CAACGGCCGGCTGCTGGTGGGCGACGGCCAGGCCATCTTCAGCTGCGATCTGGACGCCCGGCGATGCGAGCCGGTCGACCTCGCCCCAGGGACGTCGATCCGGGAGAACTACAAGCTGGCGTACCACAAGGCCAAGGACATCCTGTACGTCGCAGACACCAACAACCACGCCCTGATCGCCAAGGCCCTGGGTACGAGCGGCAGCCGGGACTTGAGCGGCGTCAAGCTCAGCTATCCCAACGACATGACCATGTCCCGCCAGGGCGCCCTGCTGATCGCCGACACCAAGAATTCCCGCATCACGGAGGACAACCGGATCTGCGCCATCTACCCGGCCAACGGCCGGATCGAGGTCTTCGGCGATGAGCGGCTCCAGGGAATCCTGGCCGAAACACGGCAGCAGCGCGACGCCTACCGGACCATCAAGGGCCATTCGTTCACGCTCCTGGGGCTGACCCTGGCCGGGCTGGTCGTCATGCTGCTGGTCCACAAACGGTCGCAGGCGGCAAAATTGGCGGCCAGGTAGGGAGGGGCCTCTGCCGCCATCGCGCGGAGCGTGATCCGGGGGCTCAGACCTGGCGTGCGGCGGGGAGTATCGCCGATTCATGCTCCCCAAATCAGGCCGAAATCGAAGGAGAAACGGCAGGCAGCCACAAGATCAAACTCGATCTTCTCGTTGGTGACGTCCGCAAGCTTGCTGTACCTCCCGCCCCGCAAGACGAACACCTTCACCAGGCCTTCTTCCGGGAAGACCAGGCAGTAGTACTTCACCCCTTCCCTTTCGTAGATGGCAAACTTGATCTCCACATCGCGCACATGACTCTTCCTGGAGACAATCTCGAAGATCAGGCTGGGTGCTTTGGTGAGATAAGGACCGACCGGCTCATAACAGACCACCAGATTATCGGGTTGCAGGACGGTGTCCTCGGCGACCTTCCAGTCCACCGGCAGCAGGGCATGGCATCTGTCGCAGCCTTCCAGAAGGAGCCCCAACTGCTGCGCGATCCGTTGACTGATCAACTGGTGCTCGATCGAAGGGGCCGGGGTCATGGCATGCGCTATTCCTGATATGAGCTCCCAACGCCCTTCCCACTGCACGTAATCGTCATAGACGTAATGCGGCAGATAATGGCCCTGGCGAGCTGATGCATCCATGACGACGCTCCTTTCCGCCCTTGCACGAGAATTCAGCTACCCCTGCTCCGTACTCCCCGCTCTGTCTGCACACAGAACACGCAAGTGTCTTTGGTGTCAAGGCCGGCGCTGCCCGGATGGCCGCACCAGGATCGCGCCAGGTAAGGATGGCTGTCGCCAGACGCCGCCGGCCCGCCAGCCCCCACGCCGGTGCGGTTGACAGACGGCGCGTTTGCTGAGATCATCCCCTTGCGTGGCCGTCAGGGCGCTGGGCGCGGACATCCTGGTCCCGGACCTGGCCGGCTGGCGGCGGGAGCGCTTCCCGGTCGCGGACGGCAGCAACTGGATCGGCACTGTCCCGGACTGGGCTGCCGAGATCCTCTCCCCGGGCACGGTGCGGACGGATCGCATCCGCAAGATGGCCATCTACGCCCGGGAGGGCGTTCCTTTTCTCTGGCTCCTCGATCCCGATGCCAGGACCCTGGAGATCTTCCGCCGAGAAGCCAGCAGCTGGCTGCTCCTCTCCGTTCATGGCGATGGTGGCACGGTGCGCGCCGAGCCTTTTTCCGACATCGAGATCGATCTTGACCTCCTCTGGCTGGACTGACCCCCGTATCCGTCTTCTCGCGCTGAGCCTGCTCCTCGCGGTCGCCGCCTGGCCGGCGGTTGCCGGCCCGGAGCAGCCCCATCCTGCTGCCACCGTCTACGTGCTGCCGGTGGCCGGCGATGTGGATCCCGGCATGGCCGCCTTTCTGGAGCGGGCCTTCCGGGACACCGCCAACGCCAAGGACGCCCTCTTCGTCCTGGAGATGGACACCTTCGGCGGCCGGGTGGACTCGGCCCTGCGCATCGTCGATGCCATTGTCAACGACGCCCCGAGCCGCACGGTGGCCTTTGTCGCGGGCAAGGCGATCTCCGCCGGCGCCCTCATCGCCCTGGCCTGCCACGAGCTGGCCATGCGTCCCCACACCACCATCGGCGACTGCGCGCCCATCGCCTACTCCGACGAAGGGCCGCAGATGCTGGGCGAGAAGTTCCAGTCGCCGCTCCGGGCCAAGTTCCGGGCCCTGGCCCGCCGCAACGGCTATCCCCAGCGCCTGGCCGAGGCCATGGTCACCGCCGAGATGGAGGTCTACGAGGTCATCACCCAGGACGGGCAGCGGCAGTTCCTGGATACCCCGGAGCTGGAGCAGCTGGCCGAGACCGACCAGGCCGCCATCCGGTCCAAACGGCTGGTGGTGGCGGCTGGTGAGCTTCTGACCATGGACGACGTGGAGGCCCGGGAGCTGGGCTTCGCCCGGCATACCGCCGCCAGCCTCGATGATCTCCTGGCCCAGCTGGGGATGTCCTCGGCCAAGGTGGTGCATCTGGCGCCCAGCTGGTCCGAGGCCCTGGGCTCCTTCATCAGCACCATCGCCCCCATCCTGCTGGTGATCGGCCTGGGCGCCCTCTACACCGAGATCAAGTCCCCGGGCTTCGGCCTGCCGGGGGTCATTGGCATCCTCTGTCTGGGCCTGGTCTTCCTCAACCAGTACCTGATGGGCCTGGCGGATCACACCGAGCTGCTGCTCATCGCCCTGGGCCTGGCCCTTCTGGGCCTGGAGGTGTTCGTGCTGCCCGGCTTCGGCATTGCTGGCCTGGCCGGCTTCGGCTGCCTCCTGGTCGGCATGATCCTCGCCTTCCAGGACTTCGTCATTCCCAGCCCGGACATGCCCTGGCAAGAGGAGCTGCTCGTCACCAACAGCATCCGGGTGCTGGGCGCCACCATCGCCGCCTTCCTGGCCGCCCTCTTTTTCCTGCGCCATCTGCTGCCCCGCCTGGGCCGGGTGGTGGAAGGGCCGTATCTGGACACCTC
>JBFMBH010000231.1 GCA_040755095.1 Thermodesulfobacteriota bacterium | reverse complement strand
AAAAAGAATTCCAGATAGGTCTTGTCTCCGGCCCGGGGGTGGACCGCCACACCCCGCGAGGCGGACTCGATGCACTGGATCGCCTTGAGGGCGGCGCCGGTGGCGTCGTCCATTGTCTCTTCCACGGTCATCGCCTTGCGCACCCCGCCGCAGGCATAGATACCGGTCCGCCGGGTTTCGTAGGGGAAGCAGATGAAGTGGGAATCGGCATGGCCGTCGAAAAGATCGAGATCGATGAGGGCCGGCCCCTGGCGGTACGCCAGGTTCAAGCAGGCCGCATCCCTGGTGGTAGGCACCATGCCGGCGGCCAGGACCACCAGGTCCACGTCGACGCTGGTGCTCGCCCCGAGCAGGGTGTCTTCCATGGCCACGGTCAGGCTGCCGTCCCCGGCCTCGCTCACCCCGGTCACTGCCGCCTTGGTGAGAAAGATGCCGTCATCGTTCTGCGCCGCCTTGTAGAACAGCTCCATGTTGCCCGGCGTACGCATATGCTGGTAGAGGATATAGGCCTTGGCGTCCGGATTCTCCTCCCGCAGGTACTTGGCCTGCTTCAGGGTCACCGAGCTGGTCACCGAGTTGGCATACGGGAAATCCTTGTCGTGCTCCTTGGCCCCAGGGCTCTGCACGAAGGCGACGCTTGTCACCGGCTTGCCATCGGAGGGCCTGGTCAGGCGACCGGCCTTGGCCATCCGCTCGAGCTCGACGTTGGTGACCACGTTCTTCAGGGTGCCGTGCCCCAGGTGGGCAAACTCGGAGACATCGGCCGGCCGCCAGCCCGTGGCGAGCACCACTGTCCCGAACTTGCTGGCCTCCGGATTGCTTTCCATATAGTGCTTGACGGCCTTGCGCGGGTCCTCAAGCTGGCCCTTCTCAATGAGGTCCTCCATCTCCTTGGTGACCTTCGGTGGCGCATCCCAGTCCGACTTGCTGCCAGCCGCCTTGAAGCTGATGTCAAACATGCCGGGCGCGCCGGCGATGCGAGCCACCTCGGTGTTGAGCTTGATGGTGATGTTGCCCGCGGCCTTCACCTCGGCCACCAGGCTGTCCACCATCGGCGCTTCCAAGTCCGTCCACGGCGCTTTGGTGGGCAGCTGCTTGCGCCACGTCCGGGCAAAGCCGCCGAGCTCGCCGGTCTTTTCGACCAGGGTCACCTCGTAGCCTGCCTTGGCCGCCTCCCGAGCGGCGGTGAGACCAGCGATGCCACCGCCGATCACCAGTATGCCCTTGGTCAAGGTCTGTGCCTGAGCCTCCGGGATGGCGCACTTGGCGGCCCGGGTGCAGGCCATGCGCATGTTGTCTGAAGCCAGCTCCTGGATCCGATCCTTGTCCGGGTCAGGGCCAGCGCTCCAGACCACCTGCTCGCGCAGGTTGGCCCGGCTGACCATCACGCCGTCTCCGTAGGAGAGCTCATCCTGTTTGACCCGGAAGGAGCAGGCGCCGATCACGACCGAGTTGACCCCCTCCTTGTCAATATCCTCCTGGACCATGCCCCGCCCTTCCGCGCTGCACAGGAAGGGATGGGTCTTCACTGGCATCTTCTTTTCGCCGCTGACCACCTTGGCCAGGGCTTCGATATCCAGGCCGTCGCCGATGCCGCAGCCGGTACAGATATAGGCACTATGCTTGATGCTCATGGACCACTCCCTCCTCATCCTTGAATGGCTTTCAGGGCCGCTGCCGTGGAGTTCTGGGCACAGGTCACCACGTCCGCCGCCTTCTTGGCGCAGCCCGCGGCGAGCATGCCGGTGCCGGGATCGGAGGCGATGAAGCCGTTCTTGTCGGCGTTGAGACCGAAGTTGGCCCCCTGGCCGGCCATGGACGGCTGCATGCCGGTGGCGAGCACGGCCAAGTCGACCTTCTGCTGGATCTTGTCGCCGGTGACCGCGTTTTCGGCCACCACGGTCACACCGCCATCGGCCTCGGGGATGATGTTGGCGACCTTTCCCTTGATGAAGCTGGTGTTGGGATCGCCCATCAGCTTCTCACGGAACTTCTCGTACTTGCCCGGGGAGCGCAGGTCGATATAGAAGACAAAGACCTTGGCATTGGGATACTGCTCCCGCACGTAGGTGATCTGCTTGAGGGTGGCCATGCAGCAGATGTAGGAGCAGTATTCCAGATGGTTCTCGTCCCGCGAGCCGGCGCATTGGACAAACGCGATACTGCCCGGCTCCTTGTTGTCACCAGGACGCACAATCTTCCCGCCGGTCGGTCCATTGGGCGCCGCCAGGCGCTCCATCATCATGTTGGTGATGATGGCACTGGAGCTGCCGAACTTGAGGTTGTCCATACGGTTGGCGTCGTATGGCTGCCAGCCGGTGGCCCAGACCACGGCACCCACCTGGACAGTGAAGGTCTTGGCCTGCATGTCCAGGTCCACGGCGTTGTACTTGCAGGCCTCGACGCACTTGCCGCAGCGGGTGCAGGCGTTCATGTCGATGACGTATTTCATCGGAAAGGACATTTCGTGGGGCCGATAAATGGCCTTCGTCTTGTCCATGTTGAAGTTGAAGCTGTTCGCTCGCTCTTCCGGGCAAGCCTCCACACAGGCATTGCAGCCCGTGCAGTTGTTGTTCACAAACCTGGCCTTGGACTCCAGGGTGACCTGGTAGTTGCCCTTGGACCCGGTAATGGAGCGCACCTCGGTCATGGTGTGCAACCGAACCCGCCGGTTGTTCTTGATGCGCTTGAAGTTGATCTCCAGCCCGCAGGTTGGCGGGCACAATTTCGGAAAATACTGGTTGAGTTGCGCGACCCGGCCTCCGAGGTAGGGATTGCGCTCCACCAGGAACACATCCTTGCCCACCTCTGCGGCCTCCACGGCGGCTGTCAACCCGCTGATGCCGCCGCCCACCACCAAAACCGCGCTGTTTGTGTCCGCCATGCCCGTCCTCCGTGTAGGTTCTGGACCCGCGGGTCCATCGTGAAGCCGAATCCTGCCCGTCACCGACACCGCTCGGTGCGGCCAACCAGCCGCCCACAGCCCCGCCCGCCCGGGCAGAT
>JBFMBH010000230.1 GCA_040755095.1 Thermodesulfobacteriota bacterium | reverse complement strand
GCCATGGCCCGCCAGATGGAGCAGCGGCTGCTGGACCTCCTGGAGCTGGCCAGACAGGGCCACATCGTCCGGCCGGCGGTGCCGGTTCCCTTCGCCGACCTGGTCCACGAGGTGGTGACTGCCCTGGGCGACCGGCTGAGGGGCGGCGGCATCGCCGTCGAGATCGCCCCGGGGATGCCGGCGGTGCTGGGGGATCCGGGCCGGTTGCGGGAGGTGCTGGAGAATCTGCTCGACAATGCCTGCAAGTACATGGGCGGGCAGCCAGAGCCCCGGATCGTCATCGGGGTGCGAGCCGGCGGGCCCAAGCCGGTCTTCTTTGTTCAGGACAACGGCTGCGGCATTGCTCCGGAAAACCTGGAGCGGGTTTTCGATCTCTTCTGCCAGCTGCAGCCAGGCGGCTCGGGGGCCGGCGCCGGGCTGGCCATCGTCAGGCGGATCGTCGAGGCCACCGGCGGCCAGGTGTGGGCCGAGTCCGCAGGCCTGGGCAAGGGGTCTTCCATCTGCTTCAGCCTGCCGCAGGTGACCGGCCAGGTCTGACCCTTGTTGGACATGCTGCGGTTCGTCCGGGGCCGGTCCACAGGTGGTGCGGCAGGGGGCCGCGGCCATGACCGAAAGCCAAACCGCGGCCCAGGGCGATGAGGTCCGCCACGTAGGCCACCGCCTGCCGGAAGGCGGCCGCCCAGTCGCCGCCGGTCAGGTGCAGGGCCGTAAGGGCGGTGGCCAAGGTGCAGCCGGTGCCGTGGGTGTTGGGGGAGGCCAGGCGGGGGTGGCGGGCAGTCTCGACCCGGGCCGGGCCAGTCGGCTGGCGCAGCACCAGGAGGTCCTGGATTTCGTTGCTGGTGGCGTGGCCGCCCTTGATCACGATGCCGGCCAGCCGGGGCAGGCGATCGAGAAGCTTCTCGGCCATGGCCAGAGGGGACGCTTCCGGGGGCAAGCCGGCCAGGGCGGCCAGCTCGGGCAGGTTCGGGGTGAGGAGGTCGGCCCGGCCGCCCACCTCGGCCATGAGCACCTCGGCCCGGGCCGCCTCGAAGAGGGGATGGCCATCGCTGGCCGCCAGCACCGGGTCCAGCACCACCGTTCCGGGGAAGGCATCGAGGATCTCACCCAGGGCGCAGGCCAGCTCGGCGGTGCCCACCATACCGATCTTGATATGGCTCACCGCCAGATCGGCCAGCACCAGCCCCACCTGCTCCCGGAAGAACGGCACCGGCACCGGCAGGACCGCCCGCACCCCCCGGGTATCCTGGGCGGTCAGGCAGGTGATGGCGGCAGCGCCGTAGACGCCGAGGCTCTGGCAGGTCTTGAGATCCGCCTGGATGCCGGCCCCGCCCGAGGGGTCGGAGCCGGCGATGGCCAGAAGCGCCGGAACCGCTGCCGGCCGCAGACTCACCGCCGCTTCGCCTCCTGGAAATAGCGGCAGGTGGGGTCTTCCGCCGCCAGCAGCTCCTTCCGCAGCCGCTTGGCCTCGTTCTGCAGGTCCACGTCGTTCTGCTCCAGCAGCTGGCGGGCCAGGGACTCCAGATAGAGGGGCAGTTCCTCGCCGCTGGCGGTCGGATCGTAGATCATGGCCATAAAATCGGCCAGGGCCGGGCTGGGCAGGCCGAAGATCACCGCCTTGATGCGGTCCCGGCTCACCGCGGCCAGGGTGCCGTCGCAACGGCAGAGGGCAGCCCCCTCACCGTCATAATTCAGGGCCAGGACATCCACAGTGCTGGCGTCCAGGAAGCACTGGTCCAGGAGTGGGTGGCGAAGGTCAGCGGATCGCTTGAACTGCAGCAGGGCAGCCATGGGCATCTCTCCTTGGGGCAAGAGGGGGTGGGCCGGGGTCGACAGCGCGGATGCTTTGCCATTATAGTGCTGCGTCAGGGCAAGACCAAGCAAAAGCCGCCGGCTGGACCGGCCCGGGAGGGGAGAGATGTCTGGCTTCAAAGACGCCTATGATCTGGAGATGGCTCTGGCAGTGGTGGGGAGCGAGTCCGTGGCCTGGGACACCTGGGTGGAGGCGGCCAAATGGCTGCTGCTCTTCGGGCCCGACGACCTGCGGCAGATTCTGACCGACTCGGCGGGGCTCTCCTTCCAGGAGTGCTTTCCCAGCCTCAAGCCGGTGGCCTACAGCGAAGACGGCCAGCCCTGCTACCACCTCGGCCAGCTGGCCGAGGTCCTCGGCGTCGATCCGGCGGAGGCGGAGCAGGTCCTGGCGGAGACCGAATGGGCCGCGGATATGCGCCTGCTCTTCACCGGCGACGACACCCTCACCCCCCAGTAACCGCTCCGGGCCCCGGTCTGCGGGCCGCCGCCAGCCATGCCAACGCCTCCCCTCCCCCTCCTGTTCGACGTCTCTGCCGGGCCTGTGGCCGGGCGGGCGGTCATCCCCGGGGGCGATTATCTGGCCTGGCTGGCCGCCGGCAGCACGGAAGGCTGACGGGAGACCATGGACAGGACCCTGGCGCGGCCAAGGCTGCTCCTTGCGGCGATCCTGGCCCTGGGGCTGGCCCTGGCCTTTGCCGCGGTGGCCGGCAAGTCGGTGACCGTGGACGAATACGCCATCCTGCCCGGTGGCCTGGCGCTTCTGTCTGGCAGCGGCTGGGGGCTGGACCCCGGCGTGCCGCCCCTGGCCAAGGCCCTGGTGGCGCTGCCGCTCCACCTGGCCGGCCTCCGTCTGGATGCCGCCAGCCTGGGCCCGGAGGCCACGGTCTGGGACTGCGGCCGCCTGTTTGCCCTCCGCCATGCCGCTGACCTGCACCGCCTGTTCATGGCCGGTCGCAGCGTGGCTTTGGCCGCCTTTCTTGCGACCGGGCTGGGCACCTTCCTCTTGGGCCAGCGGCTCTACGGCCCGGGCGGCGGGCTCCTGGCCGCGGGGCTGGCCGTCTTCTCCCCGACCCTGCTCGGCCACGGCGGTCTCGTCACCACGGACATCTTCCTGGCCACCTTCCTGGTGGCGAGCCTCCTGGCGGCCGACCTTGTGCTGGCACGGCCAACCCGTACCAACTGGCTCTTTCTGGGATCGGCCCTGGGCCTGGCCACCCTGACCAAGCTCACCGGCCTGGTGCTGCTGCCCCTGGCCCTGGCGGGGGTCCTGCTCGGGCGCCTGGTCGCCCGGCAGCTGCGCTGGCGGGCGGACGCCGCCGGTGTGGGGCTGGCCCTGGCGGCCTGGCTGGCGGTGATCGTCCT
>JBFMBH010000229.1 GCA_040755095.1 Thermodesulfobacteriota bacterium | reverse complement strand
GCCACGGCCGGGTCATCGGCATCGACATCGACATCCGGCCCCACAACCGGGCGGCCATCGAACAGAGCCCCCTTTCCCGCCGCATCACCATGCTGGAGGGCTCGAGCATCGACCCGGCCATCGCCCGGACGGTCCACTCCCTGGTCGGCACCGGCCAGAGGGTCCTGGTCTGCCTCGACTCCAACCACACCCACGACCACGTGCTTCGGGAGCTTGAGATCTACTCGCCGCTGGTCTCGCCGGGCAGCTACTGCGTGGTCTTCGATACCGGCATCGAGGATCTGCCGGCAGAGCTGTTCCTGGACCGGCCCTGGGGCCCGGGCAACAACCCCAAGACCGCGGTCCGGGAGTTTTTGCGGAGCACGGACCGGTTCGTGATCGACAAGGGGATCGAGGACCGGCTGCTGATCACCGCCGCGCCGGACGGCTACCTGCGCTGCGTGGCGGCTGCCGGCCAGGAGGCGGGCCGATGAAGGTGGTGATTCTCGCCGGCGGCTACGGCACCAGGCTGTCGGAGGAGACCGAGGTGCTGCCCAAGCCCATGATCGAGGTGGGGGGCCGGCCCCTCTTGTGGCATCTCATGAAGATCTTTTCCGCCCAGGGCCATGACGATTTCATCATCGCCCTGGGCTACAAGGGCGAGGTGATCAAGCGCTATTTCATGCAGTACCCCCAGACCGAGGCCGATCTCCTGGTGGACCTGGCGGCGGGCACCTGCACCGCCACCTGCCCCTGTGCCGAGCGGTGGCGGATCGAGCTCAAGGACACCGGGGCCCACACCATGACCGGTGGCCGGTTGAAGCGCCTGGCCGGCCGGCTCACCAGCACCTTCTTCTTCACCTACGGCGACGGCCTGTCCAACGTCAACCTGGCGGAGCTCTTGGCCTTCCACCGCAGCCACGGGGGACTCGCCACCATCACCGCGGTCAGCCCCCCTTACCGGTTCGGCATGCTGCACCTGGAAGGCTCGCGGGTGGTGGCCTTCAGCGAAAAGCCGGCCGGCGCCGACCACATCATCAACGGCGGCTTCTTCGTCCTGGAGCCAGAGGTTTTGGACTACATCGACGGCGACGACACATCCTGGGAGCTGGCCCCCTGCCAGCGCCTGGCGGCGGCCGGCCAGCTCTTTGCCTTCCGCCACCACGGCTACTGGCAGTGTGTGGACACCCTGCACGAGCTGCGAACCTTGCGCAACACCTGGAACGCCGGCCACGCGCCATGGAAGCTCTGGGACTAGATCCGGCCTTCTGGCAGGGACGCCAGGTCTTTGTCACCGGCCACACCGGCTTCAAAGGCAGCTGGCTGGCCCTGTGGCTGCAGGCGATGGGGGCCGAGGTCCGCGGCTATGCCCTGGCGCCGCCCACCGAGCCGTCGCTCTTCGTTGCCGCCGGCGTGGGCGAGGCCATGGAGAGCATCACCGGCGATCTGGCTGACCTGCCGTATCTCTGCCAGAGCCTCAGCGAGCAGCAGCCGGAGGTGGTCTTGCACCTGGCGGCCCAGGCCATCGTGCGGCGCGCCTACAGCGAGCCTCGGGCCACCTTCGCCACCAATGTCATGGGCACCGTCCATCTCCTGGAGGCGGTCCGGTTCTGTCCCTCGGTGCGGGCGGTGGTGGTGGTCACCAGCGACAAGTGCTACGAGAACCGGGAATGGCCCTGGGGCTACCGGGAGAACGATGCCCTGGGCGGCCACGACCCGTACGCCGCCAGCAAGGCCTGCGCCGAGATCGCCACCGCCAGCTTCCGCCGCTCGTTCTTTGCCAAGGCCGGCCCGGCGGTGGCCACGGTCCGGGCAGGCAACGTCATCGGCGGCGGCGACTGGGGCGAGGACCGGCTGCTACCGGACCTGATGCGGGGCTTTGCCGCCGGCCGGCCGGTCCGGCTGCGCCATCCCGGGGCGGTGCGGCCCTGGCAGCACGTCCTCGATCCCCTGGCCGGCTATCTCCTCTTGGCCCAGCGCCTGGCCACCGAGGGCAGCCCCTGGGCCGAGGCCTGGAACTTCGGCCCGCCGGCGGAAGGGATCGTGCCGGTGGCCATGGTGGTCGAGCGCGCGGCGGCCCTCTGGGGCGGCGGCGCGGCCTGGGAGGGGGATGCCCCGGATCAGCCCCACGAGACCCGGTTTCTGGCCCTGGACAGCGCCAAGGCCCGGGCCCGGCTGGGCTGGCGCCCGCGGCTGGATCTGCCGGCGGCCCTGGCCCTGACCGTGGCCTGGTACCGGGCGTACCAGGCCGGCGCGGCCATGCGGCCCTTCACCCTCGGTCAGATCCAATCCTTTCTTGCCGGAGGACAGCCGTGACCAGCCCCTGCCGGGCCTGCGGCACGCCGCTGGCCCATACCTTCGTGGACCTGGGCGTAAGCCCCCTGGCCAACCGCTTCCTGGGCCCGGCGGATCTGTCTGCCGGCGAGACCTTCTACCCCCTCCATGCCCGGGTCTGCAGCCACTGCCTCCTGGTGCAGCTGGAGGAGACGATCCCGCCCGAGGCGATCTTCACCGGCGACTATCCCTATTTCTCGTCCTATGCCGCCACCTGGCAGGCCCACTGCCAGGCCTATGCCCAGGAGATGATCCCCCGCCTGGGCCTGGATGGCCGCAGTCTGGTCCTGGAGATCGCGGCCAATGACGGCACCCTCCTGGGATACTTCGCCCGGGCCGGCATCCCGGTGCTGGGGGTGGAGCCGGCGGCGGGCGTCGCCCAGGTGGCCATCCGGGCCGGCATTCCCACCGAGGTCGACTTCTTCACCGCCGGCCTGGCCCGGCGCCTGGCCGCCGCCGGCCGGCGGGCCGATCTCGTGGTCGGCAACAACGTCCTTGCCCATGTGCCGGACCTTGCGGGCTTTGTCGCCGGGCTTGGCCTGTGTCTCAAGGAGCAGGGCACCATCACCCTGGAGTTCCCGCACCTGCTCCACCTGATGGCCGAGCGCCAGTTCGACACCATCTACCACGAGCACTTCTCCTACTTCTCACTCCTGGCCCTGGAGCGGATCTTCGAGGACCAGGGCCTGACCGTCTTCGATGTAAAGGAGCTGCCCATCCACGGCGGCTCCCTCCGGATCTTTGTCCGCCATAAGGGGGATGGCAGCCGGCCGGTGCGCGAGACTGTTTCCCGGCTGCGCGCCCGGGAAGAGGCCGCCGGCCTCCACCGGCTGGCCACCTACACCGCCTTCGCGGCCCAGGCCGCCGCGGTCAAACGGGATCTTCTGTCCTTTCTCATCCGGGAAAAAGACCAGGGGCGCCGCATCGCCGGCTACGGCGCGCCGGCCAAAGGCAACACGCTTCT
>JBFMBH010000228.1 GCA_040755095.1 Thermodesulfobacteriota bacterium | reverse complement strand
AATTGGCCAAGGTGTGGCGCCAGGACGGCGGCGAGGCCTGGGTGCTGGTGCATCCGGAGATCCAGGGCCAGCCCCAGGAGGTCTTTGCCAAGCGGATGTATGTGTACAACTACCGGATCTTCGACCGGTATGATCGCCGGGTGATGAGCTGCGCGGTGTTGACGGATGACCGCGCCGACTGGCGCCCGGACCGGTACGGATACGAGCTGTGGGGCTGCGAGCTGGGCTTCCGCTTCCCGGTGGCCAAGGTGCTGGACTACGCGGACCGCTGGGAGGCCCTGGAGCAGGACCGCAATCCTTTCGCGGTGGTGGTGATGGCGCATCTGAAGGCCCGGGAGACGCGGGATGCAGCGATCGAGCGGGCGTGGTGGAAGTTCGATCTGGTGCGTCGGCTCTACGACCGGGGGTATGCTCGGCAGCAGGTGATCGATCTTTTTCGTTTCATCGACTGGCTGATGCAACTGCCGGAGGAGCTGGAGCAGGGATTTTTTCAGCAGCTGGTGGCGTTCGAGGAGGAAACGACCATGCCGTATGTATCCAGTGTGGAGCGGATCGGAAGGAAGAAGGGTCTTGAGCAGGGGTTGGCCCAGGGCCTTTCCCAGGGTCTTTCCCAGGGTCTTTCCCAGGGTCGTCGTGAAACCCAGCTGGCGGTGGCGTCCAGGCTGCTGGGGATATTGGACGACGAGGCCATCGCCACCAGCACCGGGTTGTCGGTGGAGGAGGTGCGGCAGTTGCGCGCTGAAGGTTTGCCGGCGCCAGGGACGGTTGGCTCGTAAGGACGCACGGCTGCGCTCCCCTGGGGAACGGCGCGGCCAACATCACCTGGACCAGCCCCCTCACCGGCACAGCGGCCATTTCCGGTCAGGTGTGGATGGCGGGCGGCCTGGGCCGGAGCAACCACTGGCAGGTCTCCCTGAACGGCGCAGTCCTGGCCAGCGGCGACGTCTGGGACGGCGATCCCTGGAGCCGGGACAACCCGTTTGACTGGGGCACCCTCACTCAGGCGGTGCAGGCCGGGGATGTCATCGCCTTTACCACCTGGGGCAACGGCACCCCCCCATTTCGTGGGGATCGATCTGGCCATCGAGGCCCAGCCGGTGCCAGTGCCGGCCTCCCTGCTGCTCGTAGGCTCCGGCCTCCTGGGGCTGGCGGGCCTCCGCCATCGCCGCCGCTCCTGAGGCGGCGGTCCCCAGACCTTGGCGGGCGGCCGGTGAGCAGGCAAGCGGTCGTCCCGCCCCACCCGCTGGCCCCCCCCGATCCCTCACCCAAGCGGTCGCGCTCTTAAGAAACAACGGCCACCAGAGCGGGCTTCCGGGCGGTTCATTCATTTTTTTGGCGCCCTGCGTAGGCAACCCACAGGTCCCATGGCTCCCATGGCTCCATGGGACTTATAGGACCTATAGGACCTATGGGAGACCACCATGGCGGACTTCCGGCGTTTCATCCAGTTGGGTGCGCCCCGCCATGGCAACTCCCTCTGCCTGCAGCCCGGGATTCTTTCGCTCCCCCTCCTCTTCTCGCTCTTGCGTGTGAAGCTCGAATCGTAGGCTCTGTCCTGGCCGGTCGGACGGACAGGGGCTCACCAATGTTCGCCGTCTGGCGCTGGGCGGCAAGGACAGGCTTCTGTTCACCTTGTCGGATCAGCAGTCAACACAAAAAAAGGTTTCTCTTAAGACCAGTTCGATGCTATAAGGCAAAGAATGATTTCCCAAGAAACACAGGAAGCCCTGCGAGCGCTGGGGGCCAGGATCAGGGCCAGGCGGCTGGAGCGCAACGAAACCCAGGCCCGCTTCGCTGCCCGGCTGGCGGTCTCGGTACCCACCGTGCGCAAGCTGGAGCAGGGCGACCCCTCCATCAGCTTGGGGCTCGTGGCCGAGACCCTCCTGGTTCTCGACAGGCTTGGCGCCCTCGATGGCCTTTTCGCCCAGCCGGCGGATGACCCGTTCGCCCGCTGGGAGCGCGAGTCGCGCCCGAAGCCGGCACGTCATCGAGCCTCCCCTTCCCGGAAGTCGCCATGATCCGGCTCGTGGTCTGGCTGACCTTGCCCAGCGGCGAGCGGGTGGCGGCTGCCGAGACGATTTGTGGCATCCGGCCCGGCGGCTTCCGGTATCTGCCTGCCTTTCTGAACCATGCCGGGGCATTCGCCCTTGAGCCGCTGGGCCTGCCCCTGGGACCCGATCGGTTTCTCATTGACCGGGCCGATGGGGTGGCGGCGGTTCTGGAGGACGCCTTGCCAGACGCCTGGGGCCGGCGGCTTCTCGCTCGGCGGGCCGGTCTGTCCCGGCACCATCAGACACCGGCGCAGCTGCTGGCCGCCCTGGGCGGCAGCGGCCTGGGGGCGCTCAGCTTTGCAGCCGCCGGCGAGCCCGCGCCGCCCGATCCGCTCCCCGGGCTTCCCGACTTGCCCCGCTTGCTGGCCGCGGTGGGGCGGCTTGAGGCCGACGAGTCCCTGGCTACCGAGGAGCTGGGGATGCTCCTGGCATCCGGCAGCTCCGCCGGCGGGGCACGGCCGAAGGCTCTGATCATGGACGGCTCCCGGCCGGCGATAGCGAAGCTCCCCAGTCGTCAGGATCGGCTGTCACTGGTGGCTATCGAGGCCGCCACCATGGCGCTGGCCAGGAAGGCCGGCATCGACACCGCCGCTACCCGCCTGGAGCGGGTCCAGGGCCAGGAGGTGCTGGTCGTCCATCGGTTCGACGTCACCCCCGGTCGGGGCCGGCGGCATATGCTCTCCTTCCAGACCCTGTTGCAGGCGGAAGGCTGGTACCACGTCGGCTACCAGGACCTTTTGGGCGTGCTTCGCCGGGTGAGTGCCCAGCCGGAGATCGATGTGCCAGCCCTGTACCGCCAGGCGGTGTTCAACGCCATCGCCGGCAATACCGACGACCACCTCAAGAACTTCACCCTCCTTCATGACGACCGCGGCTTCTTCCTGTCACCGGCCTATGACCTCTTGCCGGCCGTGAGTGGCGAGGTCGAGCATGTCCTCCATTTCAGCCCCGATCACGTCTGTCCCTCGCGACGGACGCTGGTTGGCCTCGGCCGCCGGGCCGGCGTGCCGTCGCCGGCGGGCGTCGTGGATCAGGTGCTGGCCGCCGCTCAGGGCTTCGAAGAGGAGCTGGCCGCCGCCGGTGTGCCGGAGGAGGAGCAGCGACGCCTCGGCACGGTGGTCGCGCGGAACATCGCCTTGGCTTCCCCATGACTCGCGGCGGCTGGCGGACAAATTGGCCCAGGTGTGGCGCCAGGACGGCGGCGAGGCCTGGGTGCTGGTGCATCCGGAGATCCAGGGCCAGCCCCAGGAGGTCTTTGCCAAGCGGATGTATGTGTACAACTACCGGATCTTCGACCGTTATGATCG
>JBFMBH010000227.1 GCA_040755095.1 Thermodesulfobacteriota bacterium | reverse complement strand
GTCTTCGAGATCAGCGGCCGGCATAGGCTCGCCGGTATCGAGGCCCTGGTCCCCGGGCAGGGGCTCGATCTCCGGGAGGATCTCCGCCTCGCCGGCCTCCTCCAGCTCTTCGACCTCGTCGAAGTCGACGGCCTCTGCCCGGTCTTCGAGATCAGCGGCCGGCATAGGCTCGCCGGTATCGAGGCCCTGGTCCCCGGGCAGGGGCTCGATCCCCTGGACGATCTCCGTCTCGTCGGCCTCCTCCAGCTCTTCGACCTCCTCTTGGAGAATCTCGACCTCCTCGGCCGCGGGCCGCTCTTCCGTCCCCGCGGCCTCAGCCCCTGCCGCGGAGCCGACTGGGGCCGGCGGCTCTGCGGCGGTCTCCTCGATGATGCCGGCGGCAGGCGGGCCCCCCCAGGGCTGAGCCGGGGACGGTGTCCTGCTGTGGCCGGCGGGGGCTCCCGGCGCCGTTCCGCCAGCGGCCTCCACCGTCGGGGCGGCCACCGGGCCGATCAGAGCTGCCGCGTCGGGCTGGGCCAGGGTGCGGACCAGCTGCTTGGCTTCCTCCAGCCCCTGGAGGAGGGAGGTGAGCTCGGCGATGCCCCGCTTCTGGATCACCTCGGTCACCAGCTCTTTGATGGAGGTGAACACGTCCCGCACCGCCGGGGCGCCGCCACCGCCGACGCCCAGCTCCTGCAGCAGGGAGTCCTTGTGCTCGTCGGAGACCACAAAAAGGTTGTCGCGGCCGATGATGATCCCTTCCGGATTCAGACCTTCCTTGGCCAAGTCCCGGAGCTGCTTGTTGAGGCCCGACTTCAGGCTGCTGAAGCTCTTGCGCTTGGCCCGGATGGCGGCCGCATCGTCCAGCAGCCACAACTGGCTGACCAGAAGGTCGGTCTCCAGGGGCAAGACCGCACCCGGGTCGGCAGCGCCTTGATAGTGGGCCTGGATCCGCTCCACCAGCTGAGCCTTGAGGCTGTCTCTCTTTTTGAGGCCCAGGTTGGACAGGGCTTCCTGGATGCCGGCCAGGGTGCACAGGGAGGGCATGGCGGGGCTAGCAGGACCTCGTCCGGCTGGGGGCGGGCCGGTGCGAGCGGCTACCGGAGGGGATCATGGGGCAAGCTGGTGAAAAAACGACTATCATTCCGGGCTCCTGCTCGATTATGCTAGGTGAAGCTGTGCCGGGGGATGGCCCGTGCGGCCATGGCCGGTGGTCCGGTTCGGAGCGGGGTGCGAATATGCTGCTGCAGGAGTCGCTGTCATGATCCGACCTTTGGTGATCGTCGATTCACCGGTCAAGGCCCAGACGATCAAGGATCAGTTTGCCGACGAGATGGAGACCTTTCTCGTCCAGGCCGCGCCCCTCAAGGTGAATTCCCAGTATGTGTCCCGGGGCGACGGCAGCGGCGAGATGACCTTCTCCTTCGCCCCGTCCGGGGCCTCAGGCCTGGCCGACGAGATCGCCCGCAACCTGGATCGGGACATCTATCTGGCCCTGGGGCGTGACCCCCGGGGCGAGTACTGGTCCTGGATGGTCTCCGAGTACGTCCTGGCCTTGAGCAAGGGCGCCAAGGCACCCCGCCGCCTCAACGTGTTCGCCCTGACCTCCGAGGCACTGGGCGAGTCTTTCAAGCTGGTGGAGCCCGTCTTGGACCAGCGGGCCAAGGCGTACTACTACCGCGGCTTCTTCAACGCCTGTCTGGTCAAGCACATCCAGAGGCTCATTGGGACCACCGTCGGTCCCCAGGGCCTGCCCCTGGATTATACCACGCTCACCATGCTCTTCGTCCTGGTGGACCGGGAGCTGCAACTGAAGGAGCTGGTTCACCCTCCCCGCTGGCGGGTGCGGGTGCGCCTGGCCACCCGCCAGGGCGAGCTCGACGCCCTCCTGGCCCACGCCGCGGGCATCAGCGAGGATGGCCTGTGCAAGGATGCCAGCGAAGGCAAGCGCATCCTGGACCTCTTCCGGGACCTGCCCCTCACGGTGGTGGCCGTGGAGCGGAGCGAAGCCGCGATCCTGCCGCGGCCGCCCTACCAGCTGGCAGAGCTGCTGCACGACGCGGTGGTCACGCTGGGGCTTTCGCCCGGCGAGGCCCACGAGATCCTGGCCAGCCTCTTTTGCGGCATCCCGGTGGGCGACCGCCAGGTGGGCCTGATCTCGGCCCTGGACCGGCTGGATGTGGCCTCCGGCGCCATTCTGGCCAGCGCCGTGCGCCGGTTTCTGGCCTCGGGGGACGGCCGGGGGCTGCTGGACGAGGAGGGCGCCGCCGAGGAGCCCGGTGAAGGGGCGATCTTCCCCAGCCAGCCGGAGGTCCTGCCCGAGGCCTTGGCCGGCACTCTGTCGCCGTCGGCCGCTACCCTCTATCGGCTGATCCGGGCCCGCGGCCTGGCCTGCCAGACGCGGCCGGCCAGTGCCCAGCGCATCGAGGCTACCCTGTCTGCCGGCAGTCTGTGCCGGTTCGTGGCCAGCGGCACCGCCATCGACGATCCGGGCTTCCTGGCCCTGGACGAGGTGCTCTGGGATCCGAATCTGCCGCGGGACTGCCCCCTGGAGGCCCTGGCGCCGGGGCAGGAGCTGGTGCCGCGGCAGATCATTCCCGAGCCCAGCACCGACTTCATGCCGGAGTACTACACCCTGGAGAGTCTCTTCGTGGACCTGGCCGATTTTTCCATCGGCATCGAATCGTCCACCATTGCCACCCTGCAGCAGATGCTGGACGAAGGCTACCTGACCATCGGCCGGCGCGGCGAGCTGCGGTGCCAGGACAATGCCTTCAAGGTTGCCAATACCATCAACCGCGCCTTCCCGGCCATGACCGGCATCAATCTGTCCGCCTACATGGAACAGGTGGTGACCGAGCTGCTCTCCGGCCGCAAGTCGTTGGAAGTGGCCGTCCGGCAGTTCGACCAGACCCTGTTCATGCAGGGCAAGCCCCTGGTGCGGGTGTCGGTGGACCGGCCCCTGCCCAGGAGGGAGCGGACCTCCCGGCATGTCATCAAGGCGGCAGCGCCCGCCGCCGTTGCGGAGGAGGTCCCGTCCCCGGAGGCCGAGGCAGATGTCCCGCCGGCCGGTAGCGCCGGTGTCCCGGGCGCCGTCCAGGCCCCGGCGGCAGCGCCCGCGGTCGACGCGGGTGGACCGTCGCCCCTGGCAGCGCCGGCTGCCGAGTCTGGCACCGAGGCGCGGCCAGCGGTCGACCTGGCCGATCTCTCCCCGGAGGAGGAAGACACCGTCCTTGTTCCGGTTCCGGAGGCGCCGAGCTTGGCCGATGTCGCCATGCCGGCTCCGTCTGGCGAGGAAGCCGGGGAGGCGCCGGTCGTTTTTCACCAGCCCCCGACGTCCGAGCCCCCGGCGAGGCGCATGGCCGCGGCCGTCTTCGAAGAGAC
>JBFMBH010000226.1 GCA_040755095.1 Thermodesulfobacteriota bacterium | reverse complement strand
TTCTTGCCCGTTACTTAGAGCAACGACCATGCCAGGATCGCCCCAGAGACAAAAGGTACATAATATCAAGCAATTAGATTTGACACGTCCCATGAGGCCAGCCGCGCTGGCCTGGAACAATAAGCAACGAAAAAGGACGCCCGGACAGGAGCCCCCGGCAGCCCTCGTGTATTTATTTCAATAATATCAATTAGTTATTGCAGAAGAACCACTGAGGCGAGGGGCGGGCCAGATTGTTCCATTATGATCGTCGGGCGTGAAACAATCCGGCGCAGGCGGGCGTGATCAGGAGGGGGGAGGATAGAAGTCCGGATACAGGCGGGCGGCGCACTCCGGGCAGATGCCGTGGGTGAAGCGGGCGTCCGAGCGCAATCCCAGGTAGAGCTCGATGGGCTGCAAATGGCCGCAAGGCGATCGCCCCCGCCAGACTGAGACCCTGCACCAGAAGCACCCGGCGGACAATCGCCCGCCCGGCCAGCGGGGGCGGGGCAGCCAACCGGCGCCCGCCCCTGTCATCGGGGGGCGGCAGGCGCGTCCGCCTCTGCCGCCAGGGACCGGCGCCGCCGCGCCGCTGCCTCGCCGATCTTGTCCACCAGCTCAGCGATGTCCACCGGCTTCATGAGGTAATCGAACAGCCCGCGCTGCATGCCGGCAATCCCCGCCTCGCTGGAGCCGTGTCCGGTGAGCAGGATCACCTCCACCTGGGGCTCCAGCGACTTGATGGCCACCAGGGCCTCCAGACCGTCGATACCCGGCATTTTCAGATCCAGGATGACCACGTCCGGCACCTCCAGGTGCCCCCGCAGGCGGTCCAGGGCCTCTTCGCCACTGGCCACCGAGGTGGCGGCAAGCCCCCGCAGCTCCAGCCGCTCCGCCAGGGTGCTGGCGAACTCCTGCTCGTCATCCACGATCAAGACCGAGGTTGTCTCCATTGCCTCCTCCCATGTCCGGCACGACGCCCACCGGGAAGGAGACCACAAAGGTCGTACCGATCCCGATGGCGCTTTTGACCGCGATCTTGCCCCCCAGCTTTTTCACCAGGCCATAGGTGATGGCCAGCCCAAGACCGGTGCCCTTGCGGTCGCCTCCCGTCTTGGTGGTGAAGAAGGGCTCGAAGATATTCTTCTGGACCTCCGGGGTCATGCCAGGGCCGTCGTCGGTGATCGCCACCTCCACCGTGCCCTGCCGGAGGTTGCTCTCGACGACGATGTGACCGCTCTGCCCCACGGCGTCGATGGCGTTGTTGATGATGTTGAGGAAGATCTGCTGCAGCTGTCCCTGGTCGCTCTCGATCCCGGGCAGATCGGGGTCGAGGTCGAGATCGATGGTGATGCCCCGGTAGAGGGCCTCCTTGTCCAGGAAGCTTAGAACCTCCTTCACCACCTCGTTCAGCTGCACCGTCTCCACCCGCACCTCGATCCGGCGCGCGAAGCCGAGCAGGCGGTGGGTGATCACCCGGCAGCGGTTGACCGCATTGAGCAGGCCCGCCACCTGGGTCAAGAACTTGTCCCGGTACCGGACCTCGGTGTCCCGCTCCAGGATGTCTTTGAGCAGCCCGGCCTTCTCGCTGATGATCGCCAGCGGGTTGTTGATCTCGTGGGCCACCCCGGCAGCCAGCCGGCCGATGGAGGCCAGCTTGCCGGAGTGCTCGGCCTCGGCCATGGCCAGCTCCCGGCTCTCGTCCGCCTGGCGGATCCGGGAGGCCAAGAGGTGGGCGAGACGCAGGATAAGCAGACCGCCCACCACAATGCTGGACGCCACGATAACCAGCAGCTGGTTGCGGAAGGCGATCCACGACAGGCGCCCGGCAAAGGCCTGCTGCTCCAGCACCAGCACCCACGGGGTGCCACGGATCGGCCCCGCCGCCCGCAGCACCCCCCGCACGCCTCGGGTCTCCCGCGTCACAGTGATGCCGGTCTTGCCGGGACACAGGACGTCGAACTGACCGCCGGTTGGCCCATAGTAGCGGGAGGTGGTCTGCAGCACCCCGGTGCTGCCCACGAGAAAGATATCGTCCGTGGCCTGGGAGGTCACCGCCGAGAGGAACTGCTCCAGGGTCTCGTTGTCGATACTGACCCGGAGCACCCAGTAGTCGTGGTCACCCGGGTCCCGCTTGCTGACCGCGATCACGAAGTGTGGCACGTTCCGAAAGCCCATGAACACGTCGCTCACATGGATGCGCCGCGCCAGGGCCGTCTGGAACCAGGGGCTGTCCCGATAGTCCTTGCCGGCCAGCCCGTAAGGCCCGGCATAGGCCACCTGGATGCCCCGGCCGTCGATGACCGACAGGTCCACCAGCCCCACGTGCTCCTTCTTGAGGTTGCCGAACACCCGCTCCAGGACCTGAGGCTGGGACAGATCGTCCAGGGTGTGCTCGTTGGCCACGAACAGCACCAGGGCCTGCAGGCGGCCAAGAAAGGCCTCCAGGGTCCGCTGGGCACTCTCCGCGGTCCAGTAGATCTGGTCCTGGGCCTCCCGGGTCAGCAGCGCCTTGTACTGGTGGTAGCTGAGCCCGGCGGTGATGCTGACCGGGATGAGGGCGATGAGGGCCATGGCGGCCAGCAGCAACCGTCGCAGGCGCCGGTAGCGGGCCATCGCTGTGCTCGGGCCCGCCCCCGACTCCAGGGAGAACAGACGGTTCCGGGACAGCCATTCCATGGCTCAGCCCCGGCCGTTGGCGGCCGCCGCTACCGCCGGCCGCAGGATGCGGCCCGCCGTCAGCTCGCCGGCCGCCGCCCTGGCCAGCGCCTCGGGCCAGGGACCGATGACCCGGTCCAGCACCTGCACCCGCTTCCAGGACAGATAACGGAAATGCGCCTCCTCGATGCCGCCGCAGATCACCACCCCGATGCCCTCCCGGATCACCAGCCCGCACAGCTCCTCGGCCGAGGGGCCGGACAGGAGGATGAGCCGGGCCTCTCCCGCCAGCCGCCCGTCCTTGACCTCGGCAATGGCGACCTCCACACAGAGGTCGAAACGGGGTGCCACCGACCCTCCCCGCAAGGTGCACAGGATCTTCACCGCTCCCTCCCGGCTGGGCTCAGTCCAGGCCGTGGTACCGCATCTTGCGCCACAAGGTGGTGCGTCCCCAGCCCAGGGCCTGGGCCGCCTGACTGCGCCGCCCGCCGGTCTTGATCAGGGCCTCCGTGATCAGCCGGCGCTCCACCGCCGCCCAGGTGCCGGCATCGGCAGTATCGCCCGCGGCCGCCCCGACCCCGGACGGGCCGGCGGTCCCTTCCCGGAGACGGTCTGCGGCGGGCGGCGGCAAGGGCTCGGCCGGCGCCGACAGATAGGCCGGCAGATCCTCCACCTGGACCTCCTCCCCCTGGCAGAGGTTGACCGCATACTCCACGATATTGCGCAGCTC
>JBFMBH010000225.1 GCA_040755095.1 Thermodesulfobacteriota bacterium | reverse complement strand
CCAGGGCGATGCCCTGGGCTGGTATGGGTCGCCCCTTCAGGGCTCGATGGACGGAGGGCGGATGGTGGCGGATGAACCGGTAGTCGGGTAACGACACATGGGCGAAACCTTTGATGTGGTCGTGGTGGGGGCGGGGCCGGCGGGGAGCACGGCGGCGTATTGTCTGGCCCGGGCCGGGGCCCGGGTGCTGGTGGTGGATCGCCATGACTTTCCCCGGCACAAGGCGTGCGGGGGGGCGCTCTTCGGCTGCCGGGACTGGCCGTTTGCCAACTTTCTGGCCATCCGGGACCGCCTGCCCACCCGGCCGGTGAGCGAGGCGGTCTTCTACCACGACCGCCGGCCGGTCTGTGGCCTCCGGCAGGAGGGCCTTTTCGAGCATGCGGAGCGGCTGCGGCTGGACCATCTGCTGCTGGAGGAGGCGCTGGCGGCCGGCGCCCGGTTCCGGCGCCTGCCGGTCAAGCGCCTGGCGCCCCGGGGGGAGGGGCGGCGAGGCTATCTTCTGGCCGGCGACCACGAAGCGGTGACCGCCCGGTTCGTGATTGGAGCCGACGGCTTTGCCGGGGTGACGAGCCGTTTTTTGGGCAACCCAAGGGGGCCCTTCGGGCGCTGCCTGGAATACGACATCGAGGCCGAGCCCCGGACCCGGGCCAGCCACTTCTTCGTCCTCTGGGGCGGCGAGCTGGGCTATGCCTGGCTTTTCCCCACCCGGGATGGCTACTACGCAGGCCTGGGCTTCATCGGCCGCACCCGACAAGGCTTGCGGCCGCTCCTGGACGGACTGCTCCGCCACTGCGTCAACGAGGGTCTCCTCCCGCACCAGCACCGGGTCCGGCGGCTGTTTGGCGGCCCGGATCCGGTGGCGGTGGTGCCTCGGCTCGCCGGTCCGGACCTGCTTCTGTGCGGCGATGCCATGGGGCTCGTCAGCCAGCTGTCCGGGGACGGCATCTTCTTCGCCATGGCCAGCGGCGAGCAGGCGGCAGCGGCCTGGGGTGCCCCTGATCCGGCCAGCCGCTATCGCCAGCTGGTCCAGCCCCTGATCCGGCGGGCCACCGTCTGCCGCCGTATTCCCGGGAAGGCCGCGAGCCTGATGCTCGCCCGGCTGGCCCTGGCAGGCATGGCCTGGCTGCCTTCTTTCCGGCAGCTGGTCTTTCGCAAGTTCTTCCAGCGCTCTTGACCCACGGTCCAACTTCTTCCGGGCTGCCATCCGGTCCGGCCGATCCGGCGCCCAGCCCTGGCCGCGGGGGCTTGACGGCGGCGTAGCCAGGGGGCCATCCTGAGGCAATGGCAGGTCAGACCTGCCCGCTCACCCTTACGTGGAGGAAGCCGCCATGCCCCCGTCTCTGGTCCGCCTTGCCGTTCTCACCGCTGTTCTGGCCGGCCTAGTCTGGCACCCCGGCGCCCTGGCCGCGCCGCCCAGCCTGGAGGAGGACTGCTCCTGCCCGGTGCCAGTGGCCATCGATCCGCAGGCCTACACCCTCTATCCGGATCTGCCGTACAACACAGTGGATGGCGAGCCACTGCTGCTGGATGCGGCCATCCCCCACGGCTGCACCGCGGCCAGCCGCTGCGGCCTGGTGCTGGTGCTGCACGGCGGCGGCTTTGCCATCGGCGACAAGGCCGAGGGCGGCGGGGCCGGCCAGCGGCGAGCCATCGAGCAGCTGGCCAGCCTGGGCTATGTGGCCATCTCCGCCAACTACCGTCTGGCGCGACCGCGGATGAACAAATTCCCGGCCGCGGTCCAGGACAGCCGCTGCCTGGTGCGCTGGTCCCGGCGGTACGCCGCGGCGCTGGGCATCGATCCGGAGCGGATCGTCATGACCGGGGTCTCGGCCGGTGGCGGCCTCACCGCCTCGGTGGCCACCATGGATGATGCGACCTGGGGACCGGGCCTCGGCATCGATGACTGGAACGGCTACACCTGCCAGGCGGACGAGCCGGGCCAGCCCCGGCGGTCCTCCACGGTGACGGCCGCGGTGGTCTACTACGGCACGGCGGACTTCCGGATCCCCCTGGCGGAGTGGGGCCACACCGCGCCGCTCATCGTCAACTATCTGGGCGCCTTGCCCCGGCGGGCGCCGGTCCGGGCCCTGGCCGCCTCGCCCATCGCCTACGTTCGTGCCACCACGCCGCCCATGCTCCTTCTCCACGGCCAGGTGGATGACACGGTGCCCTATGCCCAGTCCGAGGCCATGGCCCAGGCCCTGATCGCAGCCGGGGTGCCCAACCGGCTGGTGGGCCTGGCCGATGTGGGCCACAGCTTCCTCATGTTCGACAAGGACTACTTTGCCCTCGCCGGCCCGGAGGACGACACCAGCGGCCTGCCGGCCTGCACCGGCCAGGAGCCGGACGGCAGCCAGTGCCTGGTGGAGACCCCCCAGGGGCCGGCGATCATGACCGCCGGCGCCTTGCGCTGCACCTCCTGCACCAGCCTGCGCTTTCTGGCCGAGGTGCTGGCTCCGCCAGCCCCCTGAGGCGATCCCAGGCAGGACCGACGCCGGTCCTAGGACCCGGCGCCGGTCCTGCCCCCTCCTTCGCTGGGGTAGAGCTCCGGGTAGAGCTTCCTGGCACAGTCCGGGCAGATGCCGTGGCTGAACTGGGCCCCGGAGTGCCTCTCGATGTACGCCTCCAGCCGCTGCCAGAAGCCCCGGTCATCCCGGATCTTCTTACAGCTGGCGCAGATGGGCAAGAACCCCTGCAGGGTCTTCACATCAGCCAGGGCCCGCCTGAGCTCTTCGATCACCCGGTCCCGTTCCGCCTCCGCCTTCTTCCGGGCCTCGATCTCCTCGTGGGCCAGGGAGAGCTTGAGCTCGATCTCCGCCACCTGCCGCAGGATGGCCAGCACCGGCCGGTTTTCGATGGCCACCCCCTTGTGCCGGCTCTGCCACACCAGATAGCCGTACAGAAAGGGGAGGGCAAAGACGGAGACAAAGAGCCGGCTCACCAGGGTGCCCTGCATGATGCTGAGATACGCCGGCGTGCCGGCAAAGGCGCCGGTGGTAAAGAGAAGAACGTCCAGCCACATCACACCCAGGAGGGTCAAAAAGGCGCGCAGCCCCAGCTGGATGCCCAGCCGGGGCTTGCCGAAATACTCCCAGGCCATGGCCAGAAAGATCAGATCGAGGAGGGTGGCGATCACCGAGGCGATATTGATCCGGAGACTGGGCACCGGCACGTGGCTCAAAGAGGCGCTGTGGATGAGACCGGCCTGGATATGCAGGGTGGCCGCGATGAGGGGCATCATGACCGAGACGCCGACCACGGTGGAGATGGCGATCCTGGTGGCCCGCGGGCCATCGAAGACATAGACCACGAACACCCCCAGGAGCAGCGAGGTGTAGAAGACCGTGGAGCCGACCACAAAGGTGATTC
>JBFMBH010000224.1 GCA_040755095.1 Thermodesulfobacteriota bacterium | reverse complement strand
CTCCTGGTGCATCCTCTTCGCCCTCACCCGTCTCGAGAGCTACCGGGTGAACATCCTCATGCTCTTCGAGCTGGTGGCTGGCACCGTCTCCTATGCCCTCCTGGCCACCACCAGCATCCAGCTCCACGAATGGCTGGGCACAGGCCTCATCATCGCCGCCACCCTGCTGGACAACCTGCGGCCGCCCGTCTTCTCGGACCGCCAGCGCCCTTGATCTGAGTCAAGGCGCTGCTCCTTATCCCATGGTTTGATGGCTGCAGCGGTGCCGGAATGGCCGGTATGGACCGCACATGGACTGAATGGACCAGGAGGATCGATCGATGGAACAGGGCATGCGGATTGTCGATCTGGCCGCGAGCCGGATCTTCGTTGAGCGGGGGGCGGTCAGGGAGCGCCGGAGGCCAGACGCGCCAGGTCAGCCTCCACCAGGGTGCGAGTCTGCTCGTCCCCGGCCGGGACCTTGAGCAGGGCCAGCCCCAGGGCGTTGGCGGCGGCCTGGCGGCAGCCGGTGCTGAGGGCCAGATGGCCCAGCCGGTAGAGGTCAAGGCTGCTGCTGTCGGGATCAATGAGCGAGACGCCGGCGGCCATCGCCTGGTAGGCGGCGGGCAGGTCGCCCATGGCCTCGGCGGTGGCGGCCAGCCGCCGGCTAAGGCCGCCCGCCGGCCCGCCGGGGCCGGCTCGCCGGATCGCCGCCTGGTAGGCCGCCCGGGCGGCCGGCCAGTCGCCCCGGGCCGCCGCCAGGTCCGCCACCAGGGCGTGGCTGCGACTGGCCGCTGGCGCCATTCTCCGGACAGAGTCTGCAAGGCTTCGGGCCAGCCTTTCGTCCCCGGCTGCTGCGGCCAGGCGGGCCCGCAGCTCACCCACCAGCGGATCCCCATCATAGACCGCGGCCAGCCGGTCCAGCTCGGCGGCCAGGGCGATGCGGCCGGCGGCCGCGGCCGGCAGCTCCAGGGGGCCGGTGGCCAGGGCGAAGGGGTCGCTGGCCTGCAGCCGGTGGCGGGCCGCCAGATCAGGATGGCGGTCGCGGTCCACATAGAGCACCGAGGTCTCGTCGAAGAAGATCGGCTGGAAGCGGGGATGCTGGCCGATGAAGGCGGCGAAGCGGCGGTTGCCCAGGCGGGGGATCACAAAATCCGGCTGCCAGGCAGCCGCAAGCCTGGCAAACGCTGCCTCGTCCTGGAAGGCGGCGGCCACCGCAAAGGCATCGGCGTCGGTGAAGAGCATCATCTCCAGATCCATGGCGATCCGGTACCGATCCCCCAGCTGCCACTGCAGAAAGCCGCCGTGGCCCGGGTCGTTGAGCACCCGGCCACCGGGTCCCTCCTGGACGAGAAAGGCGGCGACCCCTGCCGGCAGGCCGGTCATGGCTACCGGGTAGCGGGGCCGGGCCGGCAGCAGGGACCCCAGGAGGAGGGCGGTCGCCACCAGCGGTCCGCCGGCCAGGACCAGCCAGCCGAGCCGCCCCGGCGCGGCGCTCCACCAGGCCGTCGGCAGGAGGGCCTGCTCCCGGATGAGGGGCAGAAGAAGGAGCACCGCCTCCACCCGGAAGCGCTCGGCCCGCAGGAGGAGGAGCGCCGCGCCGGCGGCGAGGATGGCATGGCGGGGCGCAAGGCGGCGGCGCCAGAGGCCGGCCAGCAGGGCGGCGCCCCCCAGGGCCAGAAGGAGATTGGCCAGGCTGTCCGGCAGGGCGTCCAGGGGCAGGAGGCGCACCGTGGTCAGGCCTTCCAGGGTCGGCCGTGCCAGCTCGTTGATATAGAGATGCTGGAGAGGGGCGGACTGGAAGGGCACCGCCAGAAGATCCAGGCCGAACGGGCTCAGCAGGAAGGCCGGCGGCACCAGCACCAGGGCCAGCAGCTGGCGGCCGGAGCTGGACGAGACCCCGGTGCGCCAGCGGCTCCAGAGGGCGTCGGCGAGACAGGCCACCACCACCAGGAAGGCCACCGGATACTCCACCCCGTGCAGGTTGGCCCAGGCGGCGGCGATCAGGGGCAGAACGAGCATCCACCGGGGCCGGCGCTCGGCCACGGCCAGAAAGAGCGCCAGAAACAGGTAGGAGACCAGATGCGGTCGCACCCCCATGAGCGGCCGCACCAGGAGGGCCAGCACCACGACCGCCGCCAGGAGGGCATGGCTGGCCCGCAGCCCGGGCCGCTTTTCATCGGCCAGCAGCAGAAAGGCAGCGGCCAGCATGGTGGCGAGGAAGAGTCCGGCCCGCAGGCCGATGAGGCCCAGGGGGCCTACGGCCTGGTGCAGGCCGTAGACCATGGCCTGGAACAGCCAGTAGTAGTTGGTCCAGGTGCGGCCGGCGGCCAGGAACGAGAAGAAGCCGGAGGCCGGCACCTGGCCGTGGCGGGCCAGAAAGCGGCCGCCGTTCAGGTGGTACCACAGATCGGTGTCGGCCAGGCCGGTGATGGGCCAGGCCAGGAAGAAGCCGGCGGCCAGGGCCAGGACAGCGAGCACCAGCAGCCAGGGCAGAAGGGATGCGGCGTTGCGGCCGCCGGCTGGGGGGTGGCTGGCCATGACCCTCCTTGTTGTTCAGGCCGGTGGTCAGGGCTCGGGGACCGGGCCCAGGTCAAAAAGATAGAGGCTGCCGCCCAGGATGGCCTGGGGCGACAGATCCCGGAACCGGGCATAGAGGTCCGGGTCGCCGGGCCAGAAGTCGGTGCCGTTCACGAAATACATGCGGCCCCAGAGCAGGTTGGCGCTCACCGCCACGTGGCGGCCGGCCGGCTCGCCGGTCAGGGTCCGGTAGCGGATGCCGTAGATCTCCGGCGGCAGCCGGGTGAAGGCGGCCAGCTCGATCACCGGGATGCGGTGCCGATCCTGGTAGTCGGCCAGGGCGATGAGGTCCTGGCCCCAGTCCAGGTTGGAGTCCAGAAGATAGCGGTGCCCGGCGGCGGTGCCGCCGCTGGCCTGGTTGAAATAGGCCAGAAAGTCCGGCCAGGCGGTAACGGCCACGGCCAGCTGCCAGCCGGCCAGGAGGACCAGCACCGCCGGCCGCAGCCAGGCGGGCCTGGCCAAGAGGCCGCGGCCGGCCGCTGCCAGCCGGCCGCAGGCCAGGGCCGCTACCGGAATCAGGAAGAGCAGGTAACGGATGCCGATGTTCTTGTGGCCGGCCAGGGAGAAGACGAGCAAGGATCCCAGCCCCATGGCCAGGGCCGGCAGCTCCCGGGGCTGCAGGCGGCCGCCGAGAAGGGCCAGGAGGGTCGCCACCAGGAACGGCTCCGGCGTCTTCACCAGCCAGGCCACCAGGTAGTAGTGGGGAAAGCCGGAGGCGTTGAACCGGCCCAGGAGGTAGGCCGGATACCCGGTTTCGGCCAGCTGGGCGTCCAGGCCGAGCAGAAAGGGCGCCGGCAGGGGCAGCGGCAGCCAGGCCGGCAGCCACCCCTGGAGCGCCTG
>JBFMBH010000223.1 GCA_040755095.1 Thermodesulfobacteriota bacterium | reverse complement strand
CCAGCATCGCCACCACCCAGATCTACACCCACGTCGACGGCGAGCGGCTGAAGAGGATCCACCAGCGCCATCACCCGAGGGCGTAAGGCATGCAGGTCATCACCACCCACCTCAATGCCGACTTCGACGCCCTGGCCTCCATGATCGCGGCCAAGAAGCTTTATCCGGAGGCGGTCCTGGCCTTCTCCGGCTCCCAGGAGAAAGGCCTGCGCCTGTTCTTCGTCCAGTCCTTGCAGTACATGTACGATTTCGCCCGCCTCAAGAAGATCGCCCTGGAGGAGGTGGATCACCTCATCGTCGTCGACACCCGGCAGCCGAAGCGGATCGGCAATTTCGCCAAGTGCCTGGCCAATCCCGGCCTGCGGCTGCACCTGTATGACCACCACCCGGACGCGCCGGACGACATGCACGGCGAGCTGGAGGTGGTGCGGCCGGTGGGCTCCACGGCCACCATCCTCACGGGCCTCCTCCGGGAGCGGGGCCTGGCGCTCACTGCCCAGGAGGCCACCCTCCTGGCCCTGGGCATCTACGAGGACACCGGCTCCTTCACCTTTGCCTCCACCTCCCCGGAGGACCTGATGGCGGCCAGCCACCTCCTGGCCGCTGGCGCCAACGTCCACACCATCGCCCATTTCATCACCCACGAGCTGACCACCGAGCAGGTGGGCCTGCTCTCCGAGCTCATCCGCTCGGCCCGCACCTATGCCGTGCAGGGCACCGACATCACCGTCGCCCGCCTGAGCCTGGCCGAGTATGTGGACGATTTTGCCCTCATCGTCCGCCGCTTCATGGAGATGGAGAACCTCAACGTTCTCTTCGCCCTGGCCTACATGGGCGACCGGGTCTATCTCATCGCCCGCAGCCGGCTGCCGGAGGTCAATGTCGGCGACATCGCCACCGCCTTCGGCGGCGGCGGCCATGCCTCGGCCGCCTCCGCCACCATCCGGGATGCCACCCTGATCGAGGCCGAAGAAAGGCTCCTGCAGCTTCTGCACGAGCAGGTGCAGCCCCGGAGCGTCGCTGCCGAGATCATGTCCCGGCCGGTGATCTCCGTGGAGCCGGAGCTGTCCATGGAGGCGGCCAACCAGGTGCTGACCCGGTACAACATCACGGTGCTGCCGGTGATGAAGGACCACCAGACCCTCCAGGGCCTCATCTCCCGGCGGGTGATCGAAAAGGCCATCTTCCACAAGCTCGGCGCCCTGCCGGTCTCGGAGTACATGACCACCGAGTTCGCCACCCTGCCGCCCACCGCCTCTCTGGCCGCCATCCAGGAGCTGATCATGGGCAACCGCCAGCGCTTCATCCCGGTGGTGGAGGGCGACCAGGTCAAGGGGGTGATCACCCGCACCGATCTCCTTAACCTGGTGGTGAACGAGCCGGCGCTCCTGACCCGCAAGATCCCCCTGGCCGAAGAGGCGCCGGCCACCGAGCGCTTCCGCAATGTCAACCAGCTGCTGGTGGAGTGCCTGGACCGGGAGACAACAGTGCTCCTGCGCACCATCGGCGAGGTGGCGGCCCGGCTGGGCTATTCCGCCTTTGCCGTGGGCGGCTTTGTCCGGGATCTTCTTCTGCACCACCGCAACCTGGACCTGGATATCGTGGTCGAGGGCGACGGCATCGCCTTTGCCAAGGAGCTGGCCCGGCTGTTCCATGCCCGGCTGCGCACCCACGAGAAGTTCAACACCGCCATGGTCATCCTGCCCGGCGGGCTGCAGATCGATGTCGCCACCGCCCGGGTGGAGTACTACGAGTATCCGGCTGCCCTGCCCACGGTGGAGCTGTCGTCCATCAAGCTCGACCTCTACCGCCGGGACTTCACCATCAACGCCATGGCCATCCACCTCAATCCGGACCGCTTCGCCACCCTGGTGGACTTCTTTGCCTGCCAGCGGGACATCAAGGAGGGGCAGATCCGGGTTCTGCACAACCTGTCCTTTGTGGAGGACCCCACCCGGGTCTTCCGGGCGGTGCGCTTCGAGCAGCGGCTGGGCTTCCGCATCGGCCCCCATACCGCCAAGCTGATCAAGAATGCGGTACGGATGAGCTTTTTCAACCGCTTCTCCGGCCGCCGCTTCTTTGGCGAGCTCTGTCTGATTCTGGGCGAGGAGGACCCGCTGGCCGCCATCCAGCGCCTGGCAGACTTCGACTGCCTGCGCTTCCTCCACCGGGATCTGCGTCTGACCCCGCGCCTGGAGCGGCAGCTGGCCGATACCCACCGGGTGCTGGGCTGGCACCGGCTGCTGTACCTGGACGAGCCCTGCCAGCACTGGATGGTCTACCTGCTGGTGCTTCTGGCACCGCAACCGGTCTCGGAATGCCAGGACTTCTGCCACCGTTTCGAGGTGCCCAGCCGCCTGGCGGCGATCTTCCTCCAGAACAAGGTCTTCGGCGACAAGGTGCACAAGAGCCTCAGTCGCCGCGCCTCCATCCGGCCCAGCGAGATCTACCGCCTCCTGGGCGGCCTGTCCATCGAGGGCATCCTGGCGACCATGGCCCTCACCCCCAGGGAATCCGCGCAGAAGGCCATCTCCAGCTACGTGACCAGCCTGCGCAGCACCCGGACCATCCTGGACGGTACCGATCTCAAGGCCCTGGGCTATCAGCCGGGTCCCGTCTTCAAGTCCATCCTCGCCCAGCTCCTGGAGGCGCGCCTGGACGGCGAGGTGGCCAGCCGGGACGACGAGGAGGCCTATGTCCTGGCGCACTTCCCCCAGCCTGCCGGCCGCAGCCGCCGGGGGGGGGCCGCAGCCAGCCGCCCGGCGGCCGGATCATGAGCCTGCACGAGACCATCTCGGAGCTGGTTCTCCTCCTGCCCGGGTTCCTCCTGGCCATCACCGGCCACGAGCTGGCCCACGGCCTTGTCGCAGACCGGCTCGGCGACCCCACCGCCCGGCGTCTGGGCCGCCTGACCGCCAACCCCCTGGCCCACCTTGACCCTTGGGGCACCCTCATCTTCTTCGTGGCCAAGATCGGCTGGGCCAAGCCGGTGCCGGTGACCCCCAGCCATTTTGCCCGGCCGCGCCGGGATCTCATGCTGGTCTCCCTGGCCGGTCCGGCCGCCAACCTCATCCTGGCCGTAGCCAGTGCCGGGGCCTTGAAGCTCCTCATTCTGGCTGGCCCGCTCCTGCCCGCCTTCTTCCTGCGACCGCTTCTGGGCATGTGCCTGGCCAGCGTCTGGATCAACCTTCTGCTGGCGGTCTTCAACTGCCTGCCGGTGCCGCCCCTGGACGGGAGCAAGGTGCTGGCCGGCCTTCTGCCCCCGGCCCTGGCCCAGGCGTACAGCGGGCTGGAGCGGTTCGGCTTTCTTATCCTGCTCATTCTGGTGGCTACCGGCACCCTGTCCCGGATCATCAGTCCGGTCATCCATCTCGCCCAGCAGCTGCTGCTCGGCTGAGGACGTGGCC
>JBFMBH010000222.1 GCA_040755095.1 Thermodesulfobacteriota bacterium | reverse complement strand
TGGCTGCTGCTTCCTCAGCCCTTGGGGATGCCCAGGTCCCCCAAGAGGCTGCCCAGCATCTTGTCGGCGATATCCCCGGCGTCCACGTGGTATTCGTTGCGCTCGATCTTGGCCTTCAGGGCCTGGACCAGCTCTGTGCGCACCTCCGGCACCTCCTGCAGCACCCGCTGGGCCTCCCGCACCTCCCGGGAGTCGCTGGACAGCTCCACCCGGTCGCCGGTCAGGACGCCGCCTGCGGGCCGCACCTCACCTTCCCGGCGGATCTCCTTGCCGGCCCCGATCTTGGCCCCTGGCTTGACTGGCATGGCATCCGTGATCTTCATGGCCCCTCTCTCCCGGGCGTTCCTGTTCCGCGGCCGGCATGGCCGCGAAGGAGCCCGCCCTTCGCCTCTCAGTTCTTGTCCCCTGCTATGACGGCCCGGGCGGCTCCCGGCTCGCGGCCGGTGCCATCCCCCCAAGAAGGCGTGATCACCGTCTCATCCATCACCTTCTGATAAGCTTATCGTCCGGCAGCAGGCAGACTTGAAAGCTTTGTTGCCGCCGGTTGCCGGTTGGCAAGGCTGGCGCCAACTGGTACAACTGCCCTCAGTCGACCCCAACCGGAGACAATCTACCGACCCTTTTCGGAGCCTGCCATGCCCAGCCCGCCGCCGGTCTATCTCCTCGATGGCAGCGCCTACATCTACCGGGCCTTCCACGCCATCCGCCCCTTATCCAATGCCGCCGGGCTGCTCACGCACGCCACCCTGGGCTTCACCAACACCCTTTTGAAGATCCTGCGGGAGCGCGCCCCCCGCTACCTGGCGGTGGCCTACGACAGCCGCGGCCCCACCTTCCGGCACCAGCTCTTCCCGGGCTACAAGGCCCACCGCCCCCCCATGCCCGAGGATCTGGCGCAGCAGATCCCCTGGGTGAAGAAGGTGGTGGCGGCTTACCGCCTGGCGATCCTGGAGGAGGCCGGCCAGGAGGCGGACGATCTCATCGCCTCGGCGGCCCGGGCCCTCGCCCGCCGCGGCCAGCCGGTGGTCATCGTCTCCGGGGACAAGGATCTCCTGCAGCTGGTGGACGATGACATCACGGTCTGGGATCCCATGGCCGAGCGGCTCTTCGATCCGGCGGCGGTCAAGGATCGTTACGGAGTGGGGCCTGAGCAGCTCGTGGACCTCTTCGCCCTCCTGGGGGATGCCTCGGACAACATCCCCGGCGTGCCTGGCATCGGCCCCAAGACCGGCGCCGAGCTTCTGGGCCGCTTCCCCTCCCTGGATGCCCTCTACCAGGGGCTGCCGGCCCTGGCCAGCGCCCGGACCCGGGAGAGGTTGGTCGCGGCCAAAACCCAGGCCTTTTTCGCCCGGGATCTGGTGCGGCTGCGGGACGATCTGGCGGTGCCGGCCAGCGCCGAGGCCTACCTGGTGCCACCCCCGGACTGCGCGGCTCTGCGCTCCCTCTTCACCGAGCTGGGCTTCAACCGGCTGCTCAAGAGCGAGCTGCCCGCCGAGGCCCTGTCCACCGCCGGCTGCCGGGTGCTGGCCGATCCGGAGGAGCTGGCCCGCCTGGTGGCCTCCTGGCGGAATGCCTCCCTCGTGGCCCTGGACTGCGAGACCACCGCCCTCGATCCCAAGAGGGCGAAGCTCGTTGGCCTGGGCCTGGCCGCCGCCCCGGAAGAGATCATCTACCTGCCCATCGGGCACCGGGACGCGAACGGCCAGCTCCTGCCCGGCCAGCTGTCTCTGGACGCCGTCCGGCCGATCCTGGCGCCTCTTCTTGCCCGGACCGACCTGCCGAAGCTCGCCCACAACATGAAATTCGACGCCGCCGTCCTCGCGGCCCATGGCCTGCCCCTGGCCGGTCCCTGGCTGGACAGCATGATCGCCTCCTACCTGGTGGCCCCCAACCGCCCCAGCCACAAGCTCGACCTCCTGGCCGAGGAGATCCTGGGCGTTCGCCTCACCAGCTTCGCCCAGGTGACGGCCAACGACCGGCGGCCGGACGCCTTCGCCTACGTACCGCCGGATGCGGCCTGCCCGTACACCGGCGAGGACGTGCGCGCCTGCCTCCTGCTCTGGCAGCATCTTTCCCCGGAGCTGGCCCGCCTGGGGCTCCTGGACCTCTTTGCCCGGGTGGAGATGCCCCTGGTGCCGATCCTGGCCGCCATGGAGCAGACCGGCATCCGGGTGGAGCCGTCCGTCCTGGCCCGGCTGTCCACGGAGCTTGCCGCCGAGCTGACCTTCCTGGAAGAGGAGATCCATCGCCTGGCCGGGGTGAGCTTCAACATCAACTCCCCGAAGCAGCTGGGCGAGGTGCTCTTCGAGCGCCTGGGCCTGCCCCAGGGCAAAAAGACCAAGACCGGCTACTCCACCGATGCCGCGGTGCTGGAAAAGCTCGCCCCCTTGCATGAGCTGCCGGCTGCGGTCATCACCTTCCGCAACCTGGCCAAGCTCAAAAACACGTACGTCGACGCCCTGCCCGCCCTGATCGACCCGGTCACCGGCCGGGTGCACACCTCCTTCAACCAGACGGTGGCGGCCACCGGCAGGCTGTCCTCCAGCGAGCCCAACCTCCAGAACATCCCCATCCGCACTGCCGAAGGGCAAAGGATCCGCTCCGCCTTCGTGCCCGAGACCGGCTGGCGCCTCGTGGCCGGCGACTACTCCCAGATCGACCTTCGGGTCGTGGCCCACTACTCCCAGGACCCGGCCCTCCTGGCCGCCTTCCGCAGTGGCGACGACATCCATGACCGCACCGCCCTGGAGATCTTCCGCGCCCTGCCCGGCATGGTGACCAAGGAGATGCGGCGGGTGGCCAAGAGCATCAACTTCGGCATCATCTACGGCATGAGCGCCTTCGGTCTCGCCAATCAGCTCAACATCAGCCGCAAGGAGGCCCAGACCTTCATCGACCGCTATTTCGCGCACTACCCCGGCGTGCGCCGCTTCATGGACGAGGTCATCGCCCAGGCCCGACGAGACGGCTTCGTCACCACCATCCTCGGCCGCCGCCGCCCGCTGCCGGACATCGCCAGCTCCAACAAGGTGGCCCGGGAGCTGGCCGAGCGCACCGCCATCAACACCCCCATCCAGGGCAGCGCCGCCGACCTCATCAAGCTGGCCATGCTGGCCGCGGACCGGCAGCTGCGCCAGGCTGGCCTGAATAGCCGCCTCCTCCTCCAGATCCACGACGAGCTGGTCCTGGAGGCACCCGCCGACCAGGTGGACGCCACCGCGGCGCTGCTCCGGCAAGCCATGGAAGGGGTGTACGAGCTGGCGGTGCCGCTGACGGTGAACATCGCCGTCGGGGACAACCTGGCCGAGGTGTAGGAATCGAACTGGCCTATACAGGCCTATGACGCTGATGCAGCCTGACAGGGTCCATGCACGTCGACCGGATGACCCGGCGTTAGATGAAGCGTCTGACTATTGCAGAAGGGCTTCAGAATTGTCAAATAAAA
>JBFMBH010000221.1 GCA_040755095.1 Thermodesulfobacteriota bacterium | reverse complement strand
CCCGCGGCCGGTGCTGCGCCGGCGCAGACCGGCCGCGCCCTGGTCATGGCGGAATACCTGCGCAGCATGCAGCAGTTTTTGGATCTGCAGCGGGGGCTCATGACCGGGCTTGCCGGCGGCGCGCCGGTGCCGGCCGCGGCCCAGCCCGCCGCCCCGCCACCGGCGGCGCCGCCCGATGCCTTGCCCCACGGGCCCTTCCGCATCGAGGTCACGGAGCTGGCGCCCCGGAGTCGTCTTGCCGGCCGCTGCCGGGTGGACCACCAGGTGCATCGCTACCTGGCCCACCACACCCTGGGCCGCCAGCCTTCCCGGATCGATCCCCAGCTGAGCTGCCTGGCGGTGGTGCCGTTGACCTTTTCCATCGAGCTCATGGCCCAGGCAGCGGCCCTCCTGGCCCCGGGGCTGAGCCTGGCCGGCATGCGGGCGGTGCGCGGCCACCGCTGGCTGGAGCCACCGGAGGACGGTGCCCTGGAGCTTCTGATCGAGGCGGAGCGGCAGCCGGGGGCTGGGGCGGGTGTCGAGGTGGCGGTCGCGGTGCGGGACGCCGGACCAGGCGGCTTTGTCTTTCTGGAAGGCCGCCTCCTTTTCGGCCTGGACTGGCCGCCGGTCACCCCTCTGGTGGACCCGGAGCGGGATTGCGGCCCTGCGCTGTCGGTGGATCAGGAGCGGTTCTACGAGAACATCCTTTTCCACGGCCCGATGTTCCGGGCGGTCCGCTCCCTGGACCGCCTCGGCTTGCACGGCGCGGCAGGCACCCTGGTGACCCTGCCGGCGGATGATCTTTTCGCCCCCCCCAGCGGGCCGTTTCTCACCGATCCGGTGCTCATGGACGCTGCCGGCCAAGTGGTGGGCGGCTGGGCGGTGGAGCATCTGGTCTCCGGCTTCATCATGTTCCCCACCGGCTTCACCGAGCTGCGGCTCCTGGCGCCCAAGCCGGCGCCAGGGGCGGTGATCGCGTGCAACTGCCGCATCACCCTGTCCGCCTCCGGCCGCATCACCAGCGACATCGATCTCGTGGCCGAGGACGGCCAGCTCCTGGCCCAGATCGTCGGCTGGGAGGACATGCGGCTCTTCGACTGGTCGCTGCCCTTCTACGCCTTTCTCCTGGCGCCCTGCCAGCGGCCCCTGGCCCACCCGTGGCAGGAGCCGCCCCCGGAGCGGCCGGGGATGGCGACCGCAGCGGTGGTGGTGCGGGAGAATGGCGGCGGCATCTGGCCGCGGGTCCTGGCCGGGCTGGTCCTCTCCCGGGTCGAGCGGGCGCGCTTTGCCGGTCTGGGCTTACCGGAGCGGCAGCGGCGGCGTTGGCTCCTGGGCCGGGCCGCGGCCAAGGAGGCGGTCCGGCTGTTTCTGGGCCAGCACCACGGCCAGGCCGCCTGCGATGCCGACATCGAGATCGTCGAGGACGAGGGGGGCCGGCTTGCTGCCGGCGGCGTTTTGCTGGCCGGCCAGCCGGCGATCGCGGTGGCCGTGGCCGGCAGCGGCGAGCAGATGCTGGCAGTGGCGGCCGCCGGCGCCCTGGCCGGCCTGGCCCTGGCCGCCGCTGCGCTGGTGGACGACCATCCGGCCCTGGACGACCAGGCCTGGACCGCCGCCGAGCTGGCCCTCCTGGCCGAGCTGGCCGAGGGCCGGCAGGCCGAGTGGCGGCTTCGCCTCTGGTGCGCCCGGGAGGCGGCGAAACAGGCCGCTTCCGGACAGGGCCTGGCCGGGCCGGTGCCGGTGCTTGTCCGGGGGATGGACCGTACCACCGGCCAGGTGGCGGTGGCGGTCGCCGCTGCCGTGGCGGCCGGGCAGGAGGGGATGGCCGTGTCGGTGGCTACCGGCCGTGAAGGCGATGCGGTCTACGGGCTGGCGGTCTGGTAGCAAAGCGGTACTGCTGCGTCGTCGATCCGGCGGAGCGGGTGGCCAAGGTGTTCGGCTTTTCCGGCGGCCGCTTCGAAAAACTGCTGGATGCGACCGCGGAGACGTGCCCTTCACCCTGGAGCACCGCACCATCACGTTTGACTTTGCGCTCGTGTGGGAGGAAAGATGATGCTGCCGGCAGAACAGAGCAGCGGGAGCCGGGAGGCGATCCTGGCCGGGCTCGTCGAAATCGTCCAGGGCCTCACCGCCGACTGGGACATGCTGGCCGGCGCCATCGGGCCCGAGACCCGGCTGGGCGTCGATCTCGGCTTCGCCTCCATGGACTTCGTGCGCCTGGTCATGGCCATCGACCAGCGCTTCGGCACCAGCAACCTGCCCTACGAGTCGCTCCTGCTGGCCGGCGACCGGGATCCGGAGGAGATCCGGCTGGTGGATCTGGCCGATTTCCTGGCCCGGCACCTGCCGGCCGGTCGTTAGCTCCCGGTGAGCACCACGGTCTCCCCCGGGGCCGGAGGGGTGATGCGTTGCCACCGTGTCCCGTCCCAGGCCAGGAGCCAGACATCCGGATCGGTGAGCGGCTTGTCGATGCGCGCCTCGATGGCGTGCACCTCGACTCCGGCCACCCCGGCGATGGTCACTTCCAGAGCGCCGCGCCGGATGACGGTGCCCGGCGGCAGAGGGCGCTGGCGGCGGAAGAGTCGGGCCGCCCAGCGGGTGCCCAGGAAGCCCGGCGCCGGGACCGTGAGCCGCAGGCTGTGGCTGCCGGTGACTGTCAGCCGATGGGGAGCGACCACGGTGCTGAGGGGCCACAGGCCTCCCGGCCACGGGTGTCCCAGGCCGGCCCGGATGACCCCGAAGTACGTGCTGGAAAGGTCGCCAGGGGAATTGAGGAGCAGGACCCGGGAGCGCTCGGCGGCCGGCCCTTCGGGCATCGCTGCCTCCAGGGGTAGGCGCTGCAGGCGCTGGGTCGCCCGCTGATAGCGGGCAATGTCGGCCCAGGCCGCCTGCGGTGCGTGGAGGCCATGCACCAGGACCACCCCGACCGCCAGGACGGTGCCGGCCAGGAGAGCGGGGGACGGCCAGCCAGGAGCGCCGCCGGCCCGGTGCTGCCGCCACCAGTCCAGGCCCCGGGCCAGGCCCCGCACCGCGAAGGCGGCCAGGAGATAGCTCGTCCCCACGGAAGGCAGGAGGAGATGGCGGCCGTCGGGCGGCGAGGCGCACAGGGGCAGCAGGGTGGCCAGGGCGGCCAGGGCCAGGAAGCGGCAGACCGGGTGCTGCAGGCACAGGGGCAGGAGGGCCAGGGTGCCAAGACCGGTCACGGCCCAGGACAGACCGTTGAGGCCGGCTGGCGTCCAGCTGGCCCAGCGGCCAAAGGGATCCAGCTCGGGCACGGTATTGGCCAAAAGGCCGGTGACGAGCCGGGGAATCCGCTGCCCCACCGCCGCAGCCAGGAAGCCCGCCGGATCCTCTGCCGGCAGCAGATAGAGCTGGGAGCCGGCGGCGCCGTAGCCAGCCCGGCCGTACCAGGCCAGGTAGGCGGCCCCCAGGAGCACGAAGGGCGCCAGGGCGCCCAGCCGCCGGCCAGGGCCGCCCTG
>JBFMBH010000220.1 GCA_040755095.1 Thermodesulfobacteriota bacterium | reverse complement strand
GCCCGCAAAACCCAGCTTTACTGTCATGCCGGGGTGGTACAGCCCCGCTACGCCATGCGGAACGGGACGGCAAAAACGATCCGCATGCCGCGCGACTCCATGGCCGCCATTGATAAGCTGCCGGAAGAGAATCTTCACTGGACATCCAGGGCGCGGCTGGTTGCCAGGGGGATCGGCCTCACCGGCCCCATCCCGCGCGAGACAGACTACGAAGACCCCGGCGGCCCCTTCTTCCTTGATCGCCAGGGACGGCGGGCGGATCCCATTGACGACGACCTTGCCCTCTGGATGCCGACTGCCCAGGGGCTGGTTGTCTGTGTCGGCTGCTGCCATGCCGGGATCGTCAACACCCTCAACCATGTCTTCCGCCTGAGCGGCACGAACAGACTGCGCGCCCTGATCGGCGGCTTTCACCTGCTGGACGCAGGCGAGGAGCGGCTCGAACAGACCGTGGCCGCCCTGCGCTCCTGCGCCCCGGAACTGGTGGTGCCGTGTCACTGCACCGGCGAAAAAGCCATGCAGATGCTGACCTCCGCCCTGGACAACCGGGTTGTTCCCGGCCGGGCCGGGGCAGGATACGAGTTCTGAAGAAGGCCATAGCGCAGGTCCGCCCCTCTCGCAACGCTACTTCCATGTAGAGGATGGCCGGCTGCAAACGCAATCACCGGCCGGCTCGGGAAAACACCCAAACCCGCGGCGACAGATCTCACTCCCTGCCCGGGGCCAGCCGCCGCAGTTCGTCGGCGATCTCCCGGCTCAGACGAAACAGCGCTTCGCTTTCGCTGCGGACCAGGGCCTCGAAATCATGGGTGGCGGTGGGAACGGTGATGGCGGTGCGACGCGGCGCGGCCCCCCCGCCGTTGACCGACCAGTTGGCGAGGAGATGCACCGCGTCATCCGGGCCGGCGTCAAAGCGCAGCACCTCAACCCGGACCTGATAGCCCGGCGCCTCGCTCTTTTGCCAGGGGTAGGTCAGAATGCGGCTGGGGTGCAGCCGGGCCGCCAGGTTTTCGGCCAGTACCCGCACCACATTGCCGGCCAGCGGCTCGGCCCAGCGGTGGGTATCGGCGGCCGCCAGGCGGTTGTCCGAGACGCGGAAAACGATCTGGGGCCGGTCCAGGTAGTCGGGCAGGGTCACCGGCCCCAGGCCGATCACCATGCTCCGCCCGGTTCCTCCGGCTGACGAGTCATCCGGCGCCAGGGCGGAGAGCAGATAGAGCCTCGTTTCAGGTCTCGCCGCGCAGCCGGCAAGCAGGGCGGCAAAAATCAATACCAGGGCAAGGGCCAGCCTTTGCCGCCACCATCCTTTCATGGTCTCTCCTCCATTGCCTTTTTCCCCCGCAGCAGGGATTGGGGCTGCTGTTCCAGGGTTTCGGCCAGCACCCGCAGACTGCGGGCCGCCTTGGTCAGTTCCTGCAGGGCGGCATTGAGATGCGCCACCTGCGGCGAGTCCTCCCCGGCAACAGCGCCCACCGCCAGGGCGGCGCTTTTAAGTTCCTCGGCCGCCCTGGTCAGACTGGCAAACACCGGGGCGTCGGGGCTGGCCAGCACCTTCACGCTGTCAGCCGCGGCCCCCAGCCGGTTGAAGGCCGCCTGGGCGACCATCAGGGTCTGCTGCAGCTCGGCCAAGTCCCCGCGCAGCGCCGCCATGGTGGGTTGCGTCTCGGCGTCCAGCCTGGTGACCAGCAGGTCCAGATGGGCCAGGGCCGCTTCCAGCCGGCGGGGAATCTCGCGGGTGGCCGGGTCGGCGAGAAGATTGTCTATAAAGTCGCTGGTGGCCTCTGCCGCGGAGAAAAACTTGTCCCAGGGCAGGCTTTCCAGCCTGGCGGTGAGTTCCTGCACCGGGGTCGGGATGGAGGGGATCTCACTCACGTCCGGGTCGGTGGCGACAAAGACCGCCGGCTTTTCCGGGTGGAAATCAAGATCAACGTAAAGCTGACCGGTGAGCAGGCTCTGGATGCGGAGCTGGCCGCGCAAGCCGCGCTCCACCAGGCCTTTGAGGGTGACGCGTTTGCCGAGATCAATCTCTTCGCCGGCCCGGGAGCGCACCACGTTGGGCTCGACCTCGATGGTGACCACCACCGTGAACCGGCCGTTGCGTTCGTCAAGCCCGAGCTGGATCTGCTTCACCGTTCCCACCTTCACCCCCAGGAACAGCACCGGGGCGCCGATCTGCAGGCCCTGGGCCGCGCCTTCGAAATAGATGACATGCCGGGGCCGTTCCTGGAAGACCTGGCCCCCGGCCACCAGCAGCACGGTCACCACGGCAAGGGTCACGGCGCCGAACACAAAGGCGCCGATCAGCGTTGGGCTGGCCCGCCTGCTCATGGGCGCACCTCCCCCCGCGACAGAAACCGCCGCACGCTGGCCGCGCCGTGCTCCAGGGCCGTGCGCGGATTGCCCGTGGCAATCATGGTGTGGCGGTCGGTGTCGAGGAAAATGGAATTGTTGCCGATGGTGAGGATGCTGGCGATGTCGTGGGTGATCACCACGATGGTGGTGCCCAGGCTGTTGCGCAGCTCCATGATGAGATCGTCGAGCCGGCGGGCCGTGAGCGGGTCCAGTCCCGAGGAGGGCTCGTCGATGACCAGGATCTCCGGGTCAAGGGCCATGGCCCGGGCAATGCCGGCCCGCTTGCGCATGCCCCCCGACAGTTCCGAGGGATAGAACTCCTCGAAGCCGGCCAGCCCCACCAGGGCGAGCTTGAAGGAGACCACCTCGTTGATCTTGTCCGCCGGCAGGGCGGTGTATTCGCCAATCGGCAGGGCCACGTTCTCGGCAATGGTCAGCGAACTCCACAGCGCCCCGCCCTGGAAGAGGACGCCGAGCCGCCGTTTCATGCGCTCCCGCTCCTCCGGCTCGGCGTTCCAGAAATCCTCGCCGTGGTAGAAGACCTCTCCCCTGGCCGGACGCTGCAGCCCGATGAGATGCCGCATCAGCGTCGTCTTGCCGCAGCCGTTGCCGCCCATGATGACGAAGATGTCCCCGCTGTTCACCGTAAAGCTCAGGTCCCGCTGGACCACGAAATCCCCGTAGGCCATGGTCAGGTCGCGGACCTCGATGTGTGGCGCATTGTTCATGTCAGATACCCAGCCGGTAAAAGATGATGGTCATGAGCGAGGCGGTGATGGTGATCAGCAGAATGCCGGTGACCACGGCCGAGGTGGCGGCCCGGCCCACCGCCTCGGCGTTCCTGCCGCACTGGATGCCGCGCAGGCAGCCGGAAAAGGCCACCATGCCGCCGTAGACCGTGCCCTTGGAAAGCCCCACAAAAAAATGCTTCAACTCCAGGGCCCGCAGGGTTTCGGTGTAATACTCGAACATGCCGATGTCGAAAATGGCGGCCGAGACGAGGAGCCCGGCGAGCATGCCGACAAAACTTGCGTAGAGGGTGAGCAGCGGCACCATGAGCATCAGCGCCAGCATGCGCGGCAGCACCAGGAAATCGACCTGGGAGATGCCCAGGGTGCGGAAGGCGTCGATCTCCTCGTTCACCTGCATGGTGCCGAGCTGGGCGG
>JBFMBH010000219.1 GCA_040755095.1 Thermodesulfobacteriota bacterium | reverse complement strand
GGCAGCACCGCGGCATCGATCTCGATGGGCACGTTGCCGCGGCCGGCGGCATCCCCGTAAACCTGCACAGCCAGGTTGAAGCGGGGCACCGCGGCCCGCCTGGCCGCCGCGCTTGGGGTGGCGGCCAGCACCGGCAGCGCGGCTGCCAGGAACAGGATAAGGGTCAGAGCAACCGGCGACGAACGGGCGGGACCAGAAAGGGATCGCATGGATGATCCTCCGAGCACAGGGGTGCGGGATCGGGAAAGGCTTGCGACCGTGGCCAGCGGCAAGCCGACAAGAGCAAGGGGAGATAACCGGTGCGGTGGCTCCGCAGCAGGCACTCGGTCCGGTGCATCCGTTTCTTGGCAGCAACGTGGACGAGCGCTGTCCCGCGGGGCAGGATTCTGTCCTAGTCTACACGAATAATGTGAACAGTAGTACTCATTCTTAGCCGAATCAAGAGCGGCAATTCACGGGCCGTTGCCGCCCCAGACACTGATCCAGTAGTGGACGGCGATCGCGGCCGGCCGGCAATAGGCGGTGTCCTCACGGTCAGGGAATGGGTCTTGCCAGAAGACGGGCCAGGGCCTGGGGATCGGTGAGGGGGCGCTGGCAGGCGAAGCCGGCGCAGACATAGGCGGCGGCTTGGCCGCCGGCGGGGGCGAGGTCGCGCACGCCCGGCGCCAAGGCCAGCAGGGGGTCATCGGCCACGTCGGTCCGCCGCAGCAGGAAGACGGCATCGGGGGCGTAGGTCTGGCGGGCGGCGGCCAGGAGGCTTTTTGTAGCAGCCGCCTCGCTGGGGCCGGCCACCACCACCTTCCTGGGGGATGCCACCAGCCAGGAGGAGGCCTGCACGAGCCAGGGAAAGTCCGCCGGCGCCGCCCGCACCTCGGTGGCAAAGGCCGCCCGGATGCCCTCGGCGGCGGCGCGCCAGGAGTCGTCTTCGGCCAGCAGCCACAGCCGGGCCAAGAGGTCCAGGGCCATGCTGTTGGCCGAGGGCATCTCCCGCTCCTCCGGGTCCTTGAGCCGGACCAGGAGGCTGCTGTCGCCGGCGGCGGTCTCGAACAGGCCGCCGCCGGCGGGGTCGCCAAAGCGGGTCAGGAGCTCCCGGGCCAGCTCCAGGGCTTGGCTGAGCCAAAGGGGATCGAAGACCGCTTCGTAGAGATCCAGGAGGCTTGCGGCCAGGCAGGCGTAATCAGCGGCCACCGCCGGCCCGAAGGCCAGGCCATCCTGCCAGCAGTGGCGAAGCTCCCCGTTGGGCCGCATCTGCCGCAGGAGCCAGCGGGCAGCCCGCTCGGCGGCAGTGATGGCGGGGGGCCACGCCAGGGCCTGCCCGGCCTGGACCAGGGCCGAGACCATAAGGGCGTTCCAGGCCAGGATCACCTGCCGGTCCTGGCGCAGGGAGGATCGCCGCCGGCGCCTGGCGAAAAGCCGCTGCCTGGCCCGCGCCAGCCGGCCGGCCAGCCCGGCTGGCGCCAGGCCCAGCTGGCCGGCCCAGGCGGCCACCGACCGTCGGCGGTACAAGACATTGCTCCCCTGGCCCTGGTCAGCCGGCCGGAAGTTGCCAGCGCCCGTCACCTCGTACACCGCACAGAAGAGGTCGCCCTCGTCCGGGCCCAGCTCGGAGACGATCTCCTCCCGGCGCCACAGGTAGTAGCCGCCCTCGATCCCTTCCGCGTCGGCGTCCTCCCCGGCCCAGAACACCCCGTCCGGGCTTTGCAGGTCCCGGAGCACGTAGGCCATGACCGCCCGGGCCATCGCGGCGTAGCGGGGCCGGCCGGTGGCGCGGAAGGCCTCGCAGGCGGCCAGGAGCAGCCCGGCCTGATCGTAGAGCATCTTTTCGAAGTGGGGGTGGCGCCAGGCAACATCTGTGGCATAGCGGTGCACGCCGCCGCCCAGCTGATCGAAGATGCCGCCCCGCCAGACCGCCGTCAGGGTCTTTTCCACCATGCCCCGGAGCGCCGGCTGCTGCCAGCGCCAGGCATGGCGCAGGAGGAAGATGAGGCCATGGGGCCGGACGAAGCGGGGGTCCGGCCCGAAGCCGCCGTGGCGGGGGTCGTATTCCTCCCGGAAGGCGCCGGCGGCAACGGCCAGGGTCTGCTGGTCGATGGCGGCCTGGCCGGGGATGCCCCCGGCGGCCGCGGTCAGGCTGGTCACAATCCGGCGCCCTTGGCCCAGGAGCTCCTCGGGATTCCGCTGCCACTCCGCAGCCGCCCGCTCCAGGAGGTCCAGAAGACCGGTGCGGCCATGGGCGCTCCGTTTTGGCAGGTAGACCGCCGCCAGGAGCGGGACCTGGTCCGGGCTTGCGACCACGTTCAAAGGCCAGCCGCTGTAGCCGTCCAGGAGCAGGCGGCAGGATTTCATGTAGAGCTGGTTGAGGTCCGGCCGCTCCTCGCAGTCCACCAGGATCGGCACGAAATGGCGGCTTACGTAGTCCCCCACCTCCTGGTCCGAGAAGCTCTCCCGGCCCATGACATGGCACCAGTGGCAGGTGGCGTAGCCGATGGACAGAAAGATCAGCCGGCCCTCGGCCCGGGCCCGGCCCAGGGCCTCCTCGCCCCAGGGATACCAGTCCACCGCATCATCGGCGTGCTGCCGCAGATACGGGCTTCTGGCTGCGGCCAGACGGCGGCGGGCGGTCATGGCCGCAGGCCCGGCAAGCCGCCCCCTCCCCCAGCGGGGCGGCCATGGCCGCGCAAGGCCGGGGGGGCAAAGCCGCGGGCAGTCTTGTGGCCTGGCCGGCCGGGGAGGTATCCTCGGGTCTCATCAAGGCCGGCACAAGACCACAGCCACCAGGGGGGACAGACATGGAGATCAGACAGATCGAGGTCGGGCTCATGAAGGTGTTTTGTTACCTGGTTTCCTGCGAAAAGACCCGGCAGGCCCTGGTGATCGATCCGGGCGGCAGGCCCGAGCCGCTCCTGGCGGAGCTGCGCCGGCAGGGGCTGGTCGCCCGCTACATCGTGAACAGCCACAACCACCCGGACCATACCTGCGGCAACCGGGGCCTGGCCGCCGCCACCGGCGCTGCCATTGTCATGCACGAGGCGGACCGGGATCTTCTGGCCGACGCGGCTGTGGCGCAGTCCTTTCTGCGCATCGACTTTCCGCCCTCGGATTCGCCGCCCCCCGATATCCTGGTCAAGGATGGGGACCGGCTGGCCGTGGGCAGCTTCGTGGCGCAGGTCCTCCACACCCCCGGCCACTCCCCGGGCTCCATCTGCCTCCTGGCCCAGGGCAACCTCTTCACCGGCGATACCCTCTTCGTTGGCGGTGCCGGCCGGCTGGACCTGCCGGGCGGCGACTTCGGCACCCTGATGGCGGCACTTCAGCGCCAGCTCCTCCCCCTGCCCGATGACACGCTGGTCTGGCCCGGCCACGACTACGGCGACACCAGAAGCTCGACCATCGGCCGGGAGCGGCGGGAGAATCCCTTCCTGGGCGGCGACTGGGGGTAGGTGGAGCGGTCCGGGTGCTCTCCGTCGGCCCGGCGCAGGTCGACATGGAAGGAGATCCACGGATGTGCTCGCTCGAATGTCCGCATGAATGTCCACTGCGCCAGGTCGTTTTCTTGTCTCATTTTGGATAGTTCTGCGAAGCCATCCATCTCGAATGCCATCCGGATGTCCACTTCCCTGTC
>JBFMBH010000218.1 GCA_040755095.1 Thermodesulfobacteriota bacterium | reverse complement strand
TCCTTTGCTGCCCGCTCTCGGGGTCGAAAGCTAAAGTCGTTGTTGTATACACGTGCGTTTCCGCTTTCCTAATGCTTTCAAATGGTTAGGAGCACTGCGCCCTTTTCGGCCGGTAAACTCACGCTAGGCCGCTAGCGGGCGGGAGGCGGCGCGGCGGTCGAGCCCTGGCGCCAGCCGCCTCGGGGACCGGTGCCGCAGTTGCCAGGGCCGGGGCAGTCGCCGCCGCCCCAGGCCGGCAGCCCGGCGTCGGTCGCCGCCTGCTGCAACTGGCTTTCCAGATCGAAGACCTCTCCCTGCAGACCGCCAGCTCGAGCCGGGTCCGGGCTGTCACCTGCCATGAGGGCTGCCAACTCGGCCCGCTTCACAGCCAACGTGCGCCGCAGCTCGACGGTCTCAGCCAGGAAAGCGGCGCGAACCTCCTGGGAAGCGGCGTCCGGCGCAGCGTAGCCACCAGGGCCCGCCCCCGAGACGCAGGGGCCGCCACAGCCGCCAACGCCGCCAACGCCGCGACCGGGTCCACGGGCATCGGCCAGGCCAAGGCCAATAGTGGCCAGGGAAACGACAACGGCCAGCACAAATGCAGTACGCTTCATGATCATACCTCCTTGGTTTGGGATGAAGGGATCGGGATGGGCTGCCCCCCAGCACCTTGCTCGTAACGAGCATCTCATACGGTTGCGGGTGGGGTGCAAGCACCGCTGCCACAGACCCGATTCAACCATCGTGCCAATCGAACGCCCACCTGGATAACCAACCGGAATTACACAAAGAACTGTCCAGGATCCACTTGCGACCGTTGCCGGTCTGAGACGGGAATGGCTACTTCTTGCACAGCGGCAGGCCCAGTTGGATAGTTCTTATCCACTGGAGTGGCGATTTGACGGCTTGGGCACGGTTTGGTATGGTGGCTCTCTTTCCAAACCCAAGGAGACGGCTTTTGACACACGAGACCTTCATGGCGATGGCCCTGGCCGAGGCAGAGAGCGCCCTCGCTGCCGGCGAGTTTCCGGTTGGCTGTGTGCTCGTGCACGCAACTGGTCAAGTCGTGGCCCGAGGTCGCCGTCTCGGTAGCATGCGGGCTGACGAACTGGACCACGCTGAGATGCGAGCCATCCGCCAGCTGCTGACTGATTGGCCGGAGATGGACCGCAGGACCCTGACCGCCTACACCACCATGGAGCCCTGCCTCATGTGTCTGGCTGCCCTGCTCCTCAACGGCATCCAAGCCATCGTCTACGCGTACGAGGACGTGTGGGGAGGCGGCACCGACCTGCCCCTTGCCACTCTCCGGCCTCTCTATCAGGGGATGACCCTCCGCTTTCGGGCTGGAGTATGCCGCGCCGAGAGCCTTTCCCTCTTCGCCCGTTTCTTCGCCACCCCCGAGAACCGTTACTGGGCAGGCTCGCCATTGGCCCAGTACACCCTCGCCCAAGCTCGCGCCATGAGCCTCCTGCCATGAAGGAGCCCCTGCCCCGCACCGTGCGCTTCCGGCCCGGGGAGCGCAACGTCTTTCTCCACCTCCTCACTGCCTGCAATTTGGCCTGTCGCCACTGCTATATCAATCCAAGCCAGCATGGCACATCCATTCTCTCCCCAGCCACTGCGGTGCAGTGGCTGGGCTCTCTCGCTGCCCCTGGCCGGGAGACCAACCTCGTACTCCTGGGCGGCGAGCCAACCCTGCACCCAGAGTTGCCGGCCATCATTCACGCCGCCCGGGGGCTAGGCTACCGCTCCATCACCGTGGACACCAACGGCTTTCTCTTCCACGAGTTCCTCGATCGGGTGGGGCCAGCAGCGCTGGATTTTCTGTCCTTCAGCCTGGACGGTCCAGACGCGACTGTGAATGACCCGATCCGGGGCGAGGGGGTCTTTGCCACCTGCACCACCAACCTCCGAGAGGCAGTGCACCGGGGCTTTACGGTAAGCCTTATCTTCACCGTCAGCCGCCTCAACCTTTCGGCCCTGGCCGCCATGCCGCCGTTGCTCGCCGCCTGGGGGGTAAGCCGCTTCTTCATCCAGGTGATCGGCATCCGCGGCAAGCCCGCTGTCAACGGTCAGGAATCGCTGCAGCTATCTCCTCAAGAGTGGCTGGCCGCCGTACCGCCAGTGGCCTCAGCCGCCGCTCGCCTGGGAATCCACACCGTCTTTCCCAAGGTCTTCTTGGACTCGGACGAGCCTTTCCAGTGTGCCGGCGCCGTGGCCGACAACCTGTTCGTCTTCCCCAACGGTCGCGTCTATCGCTGTCCCTTGTGCGAAGACTATCCGGTGCACGCCTTCGTCATGAAGGACGGCCGGCTGGAGAAGCAGCAAGGATTGACCGAGGATCGCTTCTTCGGACTCGCCGTCCCGGAGGGCTGCGTCATGCACCGCCTGCTGCAGCCTGGGAATCTGGAGTACGACGAGAAAGGCCGGCCGGTGTGGCGGGTCTCCTGCTGTCTTCTCAAGCAGGAGATCCCAGCAGGCGGCTGAGGAGAAGACCGGCCTCGTAGAGCGCCCAGAGGGGCAGGAAGAGCAAGCTGGCAGCGAAGGGATCTCCGCCGGCGAGAAGAAGGGCGATCACGAAGATCGACCCCAGGATGAGCCAGCGCTGTGCGCCAAACCACGAGCGCCGGACGATACCGGTGCGGGTCACGGCCACCACCAGAAACGGAAGCTCAAAAGCCAGACCGCAGCCCAGGGTCAATCGGCCCACAAAGGCCAAATAGTCCTCCAGCCGCGGCAGCGCGGTGAGCTGGCCGGCATCCACCGCCAGCAGCAGACGCAGGCTCTGGGGCAAGAGAATGAGATAGGCGAAGGCGGCGCCGGCCAGGAAGAAGCCGATGGAGATGAGAAGCAGACCGCCAAACAGCCGGCGCTCGTGGCGGTACAGCCCAGGGGCGATGAAGAGCCACAGCTGGTGGAGGAAAACCGGTACTGCCGCCACCACACCCGCCAGGATGGCCACCTTCAGAGAGCTGATGAACGCCTCCGTGAGGTGGGTATAGACGAGGTGGGAGAGGTTGGGCGCCGTCTGAAACAGGGGCCGAATGAGGAAGCGCACCAGTTCCTGATTGAAGGCGAAAGCTGCTGCCGAAGTCAGGCCGAGGGTGACGAAGGAGGTGATGAGCCGGCGGCGAAGCTCGTCGAGGTGCGGGGTGATGCCGGCAAAGGCCGAAGTCACGACCCGGGATTCCCCGTGGCCCTGCCGGCGGAGGGAGGCTCGGCACCGGCATCCTGGGCCGGCGGCCGGGCGGCGACACGCAGCGATTCACTGCTCTGGGAAGGCTCCGCCCCCGAGGCCGCCGTCGGTTCCTCTCCACGTGGCGTCTCGTTGGGGCCAGGTCGGGGGACATCCAGCACCGCAGGCGCCCGGCGGGCGGGTTCCTGCCAGGAACGGTCTTCCACTTGCAGCCCTTCCTTGAGGGCGCCAGCCGCCTTCCGGAACTCAGCCACCATTTTGCCCAGACCCTTCGCCAGCTCCGGCAGCTTCTGGGGACCAAGAACCAGGAGCCCCACAGCCAGAATCACGATGAGCTCTGGAAGACCGATTCCGAACATGACGACGTCCCTTCCTTGGTGAAAGCGCAGCGCCAAGCCGGCCCAGTTATACCGCCCACCCCCCCCGCTGTCAAGGCAGGACCGGCTTGCTGGATATTCGATAACCGGGTAGCGCGACGAACCGGT
>JBFMBH010000217.1 GCA_040755095.1 Thermodesulfobacteriota bacterium | reverse complement strand
TTTCCAGTGTCGCCCCCTGGGCGGGCAGATTGCTCTCCATCGGTCACCTCCTCGCGCTTGCGTTGGAAAATGGCCGATCCTAACCCGCCCGGCGGCGGCTGTCACACTGGCTTGCCGAAAGGACACCTTGCATCATGCAGATGCTCAACACTGGCCGCCTGGAAGACGAAGTGAGCCACCGTGGATCTTCCCAAAGTGAGCAGGCAGAACTGATCTCGGCTATCAGTCCCCGGAAAGAGCCGGCGGATTTCCCGGAAGCCGAGGAGACTGACAAGCCGACCCTCTCGAACGATGGCGTCAAAGAACGCCTTGGTGGAGTCGTCGGTGGCGATGCCGGTAGGCACGATGATGCCGGCCCGGCCGGCGGGGCTGGTCAAGGCCAGAAAGAGCTCGGCGAACAGGGCGTAAAGATTGACATCCCCGCGACCGGTGAGCGGGAAGCGGCCGGAGGTGCGGGCAAACTGGCTGGCCGCCTCCGCCGCCCGCTTGGCGTCCAGGAGCTCCTGGTGGAGCTGCCGGTCTGCGGGACTCGCGTCCGGCAGGCCCAGGCCCTGGATCAGCCGGGTCCGGGCCGCGGCATTGGGGGCGCTGGCGATGCGGGGTGAGCGGCTGGCAAAAAACTCCTGCTCCTGGAGCTTCACCCGCTCCCACGGCGGGTTGCCCAGGACCACATCGAAGCCGGCCCGCCCGTCGGCGAACACCTCAGGGAAGGCGAGGTGCCAGTGGAAGAAGCCGTGCTCCCGGGCCAGGCGACGGATCTCTGCCGCCACCTCGGGAGCCAGCGCCATGCCCTGCTCCAGCCGGGCGAGATCGCTGCTGGTGGGCACCGCGGCCCGGCCTTCGCGGGTCTTGGCGGCGAAGAAGGCGGCACAGTAGAGGTCAGCCTTCTGGTGCTCCCGGCGGCAGGCCTCGCCCTCCCGGATCCGTTGCCAGGCGGCCCGCTTGGCCTCCACCTGATCGAGGCTCTCCTCGGGCATGGCATCGAGGTCCAGGGCGCAGGCGGCCAGAACCGCGGCGCCGTCCTGGTCGAAAAGATGGAGCTGCCTGCCGCCGGCCGCCCGTTTGTTGGTCTTTTTCAGCTCAGCCGCCAAGGCCCGGTCGTCGCCGGTCAGGGGCTTGTACGCGGCCTCGGGGATGCCCCGGGCCAGGAGGGCCGGATCCAGGACACCGACCAGGGAGTTGCCGTGGCGGATGTGGGCGTCCAGAAAGCCCAGGGGCTTGCCGATCTCGCAGCCCTCCAGCCAGAGCCCGGTGCGGCACAGCTCCACGGCCAGGGGGTTGGCATCGACGCCGTAGAGGCAATGGCCGATCACCTGGCGCAGGGCGTGGCGATAGTCCTCTTCGGTGGGCTCGCCGCCGTCGACCTGGACCCTGGCCAACTGGCCAGCCAGACGTCGGGCAGCCGCCAGGAGGAAATGGCCGGAGCCGCAGGCCGGGTCCAGCACCCGCAGCCCCAGGATGGCCTCGGCGGGCCGCTGGGGATGTCGCCGGAGGGCCTCCTCCAGGACCGGCTCCAGGGCGCTGGCGACCAGCTCCTGCACCAGGCTGTCCGGGGTGTAATAGCTGCCGGTGAGCTTGCGGGCCGTGCCCCGGGGGGCGGCCTCCGCGAGCTGGTCCCCCACGAAGCCGAAGGTCCACGGCCAGCCCTCCACCCGGATGTCCGGCACCAGCTCCAGGAGCGACTCGTAGACGCTGCCCAGCTCCTCGGTGTCCATGTCCCGGTAGTTGATCCGGGCCAGGGCCTGGCCGGTGGCGAAGAAGCCCAGGTGCCGGACCGCGGCCAGGAGTGGGCCGTTGGCCAGACAGCAGGCGTCCAGGTGGAGGCATTGCTCAGGGGCGAACAAGCCCCCCAGGGCAGGCAGGGCCAGGGCCGGCTCGCCGGCGGCCAGGGCCCGGAAGGTGACCAGGAGGCCTTCCCACAGATCACGATACCGCTCCTGGCCGGCGACGCCCCGCGCCCCGGCCCGCTCCCGCAGGCGAGACAGGCTGTAGCCCCGGGCATAACGGTCCCGGGCGACCTCGCCGGCCAGAGCGGCCGGCAGGGGCAGAAGCCGGCGGTCCTCCAGGGTGAAGAGGAAGATCAGCCGGTAGACCAGGCGCAAGAGCTGCTGAAAAAAATCCTGCTTGCCCAGACCGCCGCCGCGGATGGCCGCCCGCAGGGCCTCGTTGGCCGGATGGGCGAGAAAGCCGCTGCCCAGCAGGCGCAGAGCATCGGCCACCCCGTGGCAGAGCCGCTCCCGGACCCGCTCGCCGATCAGCGCCGCCTGCTGCCGCCAGGTCTCGATGACGGGCAGGCCCCCCGCGGCCGGCGGCTCGAAGCGGCTCCGGTGCAGGACCAGCCAAAGGACCGCAAAGTCCGGGTACAGCTCCTCCTCGAAGAGCCGCTGGCAATCGACCTCGATAGAGGCCGGCCGGGTGAGACTGGGGTTGTCCCGCAGCAGGCGCAGGAAGAGGCCGTTGCCGCAGAGCCCCCAGAGGCACGCCTCATCGGCATTGAGCAGCTCCTGCAGGCAGCCGTGGGGCGAGCGGCGCCGGCCGTCGTCACCGAAACGGGGGTCGCTTACGTCCAGGTCCTGGTCCGCCGCGGTCAGGAGTACCGGCAGGCGCCCGCCCGCCGCCGCATGGCTGATGGGAAACCGGCGCTCCCCGACCGTTCGGCCCGGGCAGGGCGCCAGGTCAACAAACCCCAGCACCTCCCGCAGGAACGGCACCAGAAACACCGCCGGCGCGCTGGCCGGCCGCTGGCCAGGGCGCCTCAGCTCCCGCCACAGGGCGGCGGCGATGCGCCAGGCCCGGCCGATCTCGTCCCGCAGCTTGAGGCCCTTGGGGATCCGGTAGTCGGCCTCGCTCTGCTGGGGTGCCTCCAGGGCGGCCACCCTGGCCAGAAGCTCGGCGGGCAGGAGGCCACCCTCCACCCGGATGGCGTCAAGACCGGTATGGGGTGTCCTGCTCGCCATGGGCGGTCTCCAGATCCTGCCGCATCGCGGCGCACAGCTCAGCCGCATCGGCAATCGCTTGTCGAGCCTGTTCCGGGTCGACAGCGGCCACACCGCCATAGTCCCCGAGGTTGCGCAGATCGAAAGCACGAAGCAGGACCCGGTGGAGGCGGGCGTCCACCCGCCCCGATTTGACCAGCTCCCGCCCGAAAGCGGCAATAACCGCCGAGTGCTTGGAATACGCCAGACCCATGGCCAGCAACCGAGCTTCCGCGGCGTAGAACATGGCGTAGTAGGCACGGCCGGCGGCGAAATCCGCATAGCCTTGGGCCAGCAGGATCTGCGCCGCCCCGAGGCTCTGCTCGGCCTTCTCCAGGAGCTCCCGGACCTCCTTCGTCATACGGGGACCCCTTCCCGTCTCACGTTGAGCACCAGCGGACTCTCCCGGGTCTCAAAAACGGATTGCGCCATGGGGATGATGGACAGCACGGTATCGTGCTTCAAGGACAGCTCGCAAACCAGGGGCAGATAGCGCTCCCGCTCGGCAGCCAGGTCTTCCACCCGGTCAAGGAGCACCAGGAGGTCGATATCTGAGCCCACAGGCAGATGATCCTGCCGGGCATACGAGCCGAAGAGGACCACCCCCTTCAGACGCTGGCCATAGAGGGCGGCAAGACCGGCCTTGGCCTCGGCAAGAACCGTCCTGATCGTGGATGGAACCTGCATCATG
>JBFMBH010000216.1 GCA_040755095.1 Thermodesulfobacteriota bacterium | reverse complement strand
GATCCTCCAGGGCCTCCAGCGCAACCTCCATATCATAGTGTGATTGGAGGTTGAGCCAGAATTGCGCCTCCATGTTGAAATACCGGCCAAGGCGCAGGGCCGTATCAGCGGTGATAGCCCGACGACCGCGCACAATATCGTTGATGCGCCGGGCTGCGACACCGAGATCCTTCGCCAGCCGGTACTGGCTGATTCCCAATGGCTCGAGAAACTCGGCCCGAAGAATCTCGCCGGGATGAATGGGAGGAAAATCGCGCGTTGCCATGATGCCCTCGTAGTCAGTGGTAGTCGACGATTTCAACGTCGTAAGCATTGCCGCCCTGCCATACGAAGCAGATCCGCCACTGCTTGTTGATGCGTATACTGTGCGGTTTCTTTGCACTTGAAGGAGCCAATCATGGTGGCTGGTAGACGGTGGGATCGGCAACCCCGGCCTCGGCAAAGCCCTTCTGGCGCAGGCGGCAGGCGTCGCAGGCGCCGCAGGCGCGGCCTGCGGGGTCGGGATCGTAGCAGGAGTGGGTGGCGGCCAGGTCCACGCCCAGCCGGATGGCCAGGCGGATGATCTCGGCCTTGGTCATGGCCAGGAGCGGGGCGTGGAGGCGGAAAGGCCGGCCGCCCTCCACCCCGGCCCGGGTGCCCAGGTTGGCCATGGCCTCGAAGGCGGCCAGGAACGCGGGCCGGCAATCGGGATAGCCGGAGTAGTCGATGGCGTTGGCGCCGATGAAGATGTCCGCCGCGCCCAGGGTCTCGGCCCAGGCCAGGGCCAGGGAAAGGAAGACGGTGTTTCTGGCCGGCACGTAAGTGGAAGGGATCTCGGCCAGGTCCGGCCGGTCCTTGGGCACTGGCTGGTGGCCGAGCAGGGCGGAGCCGGCCAGGCGGTTCAGCTCCAGGCGCAGCACCAGGTGGCCGGCAGCCCCGAAGGCCCGGGCCGCCTGCCGGGCGCGCTCCAGCTCCAGCCGCTGGCGCTGGCCGTAGTCGAAGCTCAGGCAGTAGCAGGCATAGCCCTCCTGCCGGGCGGCGGCCAGGACCGTGGTGGAGTCCAGGCCGCCGCTCAGGAGGACGATGGCCTTGGCCGGCTCGGCGCTTGCCGTCATGGTGGATTCCTTGTTAGCGCTTCTCTTGCCAGCGGCCGTCCGGGCCCTGGAGCCATTCGCCAGGCCGGGCCCGCTGCCAAAGCTGCCGGGCCCGGCGCTGGCCCACCAGCTCCGGGGTGGTGCCGCTCTCCCGGGCAATGGCGCTGTAAACCGTCTGGCGATCGGCATTCTCGGCCCGGACCAGGTCCTCCTGGGGGCGGGCGTTGCCCAGGTAGTCCAGGAAGCCCTGGCTGCTCTCACCGATGATCCCCTGGGCCTTGAGGGCACTGATGGCGGGCAGGCGCTCCCGCATCCGCTCCTTGATGCCGTCCCGGGCCCAGGCCGGAGCCGCGGCCAGCAGCGCCGCGGTCACCAGGAATGCGACCCAGCGGAGCAGGCCGTCACGGCTCTTCATGGCTCGGTCCTCCAGCAGGGGTGGTCGCCGCCTGGTCGAGGTCGTCGAAGAACTCGTCCAGGGCCCGGTCCACCTTGACGTTGACATCGATGGTGATGCGGATCGGCTTCACCTCCACCGGCGCCACCGCCACCTCGTGGCGGGTGCAGCCGGCGGCGATCAGGCCCAGGGCTGCCCAGCACACCGCCTTTCCGGTCATGCCGCACCTCCGTTGTGCACCGCTTTCTTCTGCCTACCGGAGAAGCCTTCCCAGCCCCCGGCCATACCGCACCAGGGGGTCCAGGGGCAGGGTAAATCTCAGGTCCAGGCGGATGCCCTGGAACAGGGAGCCGGGGTGCGAGGCCGGATCGACCTGCACAAAGGCCCCGGTCTCCTCCTGGAAGACAAAAGGGAGGGGGCCGGCGGGCCGGCCGTCCAGCTGCAGTCGCAGTCGCAGGTCCTCGGCCTGGGGCTCCAGCTCCAGCCGCAGCCACTGGTAGTCATAGTCCCGAAGCGCCTCGGCAGCAAGAGCAATTCCGCCCAGCTCCGGCCGGTCGGTGGACAGGCCCGCGGCCAGCAGCCGGTCGGAGGGCAGCCGCAGGCGGCCGCCGGTGCCCGGCGTCGAGGCGAAGAAGCCGTGGCCCAGCGCCAGCTGGTCCCGGGACCAGTGGATGGGCAGCCGGCCGCTCAGGGTGCCGTCCCCTTCCGCCGTGCCCAGCTGGAGCTGGGTCGCGAGGTCAGTGATGCGCAGCCGGTCGGCGGCCAGCTCCAGCTCGGCGGCGCCGGCATCCCGGCCAAGGCGCGCCGCCGTCAGGCTGAGCCGGCCGCCGCACCAGGAGGCGCTGGCCCGCTCCACGAGCAGGCTGGCAGCGGATTCCAGGGTGAAATCCGCCGCCCCCTCCAGAAGCGCGATGCGGCCTGCGGTCAGGCGCTCGAACCGCAGGCGGCTGCCGGGCCGGCCTGTAAGGGGGATGATCTCGGCCAGGGCCAGCTCCAGCCCCAGGCCTTCCACCAGGAGATCCTGGGCCGGCCAGCGCACGCTGCCGTTCCGGAGGCCCAGGGCGGCCTGCCCGCGGGGGCCGGCCGGTTCGAGGGTCAGCCGGCCGCGGCCTTCCAGCACGCCAGCCAGAAAGACGCCCTGGGCCGCCGGCGCCAGGCGGCCCAGATCCAAGTCCGCGGGCAGAGGGGTGGCGGGCAGCTGCCAGTGGAGGCCGGCGGCCAGCCCGCCTGCCGCCGACCAGCCCAGCTGACCCGCAAGATCCACCGCCAGCTCCGGCAGGGGATCCGGACGGAAGCGGCCGGCCACGGTCAGGCCAGTGCCCTCCTGCCGCAGCGTGGCGGCAAGGTCGCCCCACGGGCGCGGCCCCAGCTGCAGCCCCTGCAGCCGCAGCTCGCCGCTGCTGCCCGCAGCCGGCGGCGGCCACTGGAAGGGCAGGGCCAGGTCGGCCGCGGCCAGCGCCACCTGGCTGGCGTACGCCTCCAGGGCGATATCCGCCAGGTGCAGCCGGGCCTGGCCTCGCCAGTTCTCGGCCCCAGGAGCGGCCCCGACTGCCAGGTCCGCCGCACCCAGGCGCAGGCGGCGGCCGCCGGCCTGGAGCAACCCCTCGTCAATCGAGAGAGCCAGCTCCAGTCCCTGGCCGCTGCTGTGGCCGGTGAGGGAGACCGCCCCGAGACCCGCTGTCAGATCCTGGCCCTGCAGGCCCAGATCCCGGAGGCTGAGCTGCAGGCGGCTGCCGCCTTGCTCCCCGGCGCCAAGGGCCGCCTGCAGGGAGCCCACGCTGCCGGCCAGGGTGCGGTGGGCCAGGGCCAGCTGGCAGCGGCTCGGCGGCCCCGCCGAGGCTGTCAGCTGCCAGGCGCCGGCAGGATCGGTGCCGCCGGCCAGCTGCAGGCGCCAGTGCGGCAGCAGCACCGAGGCGCCCTGGTGCTCCACCGTGAGCCCGTTGACGAGGAGCTGGCCGTCCAGGGTCGCGGCCCGGGGATTGGCCAGGGGCAGCTGGCCGTGGCCGTCCAGATCGGCGTGGCCGGCAAGACCGAGCGCGGCTGGCAGGCGGCCCAGGCGGCCCAGGACGGCCAGGTCCAGCCGCCCGGTCAGGCGGTCCGCCAGGAGCTGCTGCCGGTCCGGCGTCAGGCGGAGGTCGGCCGCCACCGGCATGCCGGCGGCAAGGACCTCCACCCGCCAGGCCGATCCGCCGGTCTCCGGGGCCGGCCGGGACCGGAGACAGAGCTCAAAGGGCAGCTCCAGGGTGCGGCCAGGCAGCTCCAGGAGCAGGCGGCCGCCGGCCACCTGCAGCTCGCCCAGCGGGAGCAGCCCGGCCACCGGCAGCCCGGCGGGCGTGGCGGTCCCCGGGGACGCAGCGGGCAGGAGGCCG
>JBFMBH010000215.1 GCA_040755095.1 Thermodesulfobacteriota bacterium | reverse complement strand
TCGATGACGACGAGGAGGAGTTCACCGAGTTCTGACCGCCCCTGTTGGCAGACGGTGGCTTCCGGCGCCGCCCACCGGCCGACTGGCCGCAGGGCGGCGCCTGCTTTGGCCAGGACGCTCTCGTCCGTGTCCCTTCCCCCCGGAGGTCCCAGCCATGACCATCCTCATCGTACTGGCGGCCATCGCCCTGCCCTGGCCAGCCCTGGCCAGCGCCTCTGCCCCTGGGTCGCTCACCGGCTCCTGGCCAGGGATCATCTCCCTGGCCCTCTTCGTGGCTGCCTATTGCCTGGTGGTTCTTGAAGAACAGCTGCACCTGCGGAAGAGCAAGCCGGTGCTTCTCGCCGCCGGTCTCATCTGGGTGATCATTGCCCTCACCTACGCCCACCTCGGTGACCACGAGCGGGCCCACGAGGCCATCCGCCACAACCTCCTGGAGTATGCGGAGCTCTTCTTGTTCCTGCTTGCGGCCATGACCTACATCAACGCCATGGAGGAGCGCAACATCTTCCAGGCCCTGCGCGCCTGGCTGGTGAGCCGGGGCTTTTCCCTGCGGGCCGTCTTCTGGCTGACCGGCCTTCTGGCTTTTCTCATCTCGCCGGTGGCGGACAACCTGACCACCGCCCTGCTCATGGGCGCCGTGGTGATGGCGGTGGGCGGCAGCAACCGCCAGTTTGTCGCTTTGGCCTGCATCAACGTGGTGGTGGCGGCCAATGCCGGCGGCGCCTTCTCGCCCTTTGGCGACATCACCACCCTCATGGTCTGGCAGAAGGGCCGCGTCCAGTTTGGCGAGTTCTTCGCCATCTTCCTGCCGTCCCTGGTCAACTGGCTGCTGCCGGCGGCGGCCATGCACTTCGCCATCGGCAGCGGCCGGCCGGCAGGGGCCGCCGAGCGGGTAGCCCTCAAGCTGGGGGCCAAGCGGATCGTGGTGCTTTTTCTTCTGACCATCGCCACCGCGGTCTCCTTCCACAACTCCCTCCACCTGCCGCCCGCCACCGGCATGATGCTGGGGCTGGGCTACCTGGGCTTCTTTTCCTACTACGTGAAAAAGAGGGAGCAGCGGCTGGCCGAGCTGGACGCCGTCCTGGGCACCCGGGAGGGGGGGTTCCCGCGGCCCAAGGACGTGCCGGTGGTCCACTTCGACCTCATGCGCAAGATCTCCCGGGTGGAGTGGGATACCCTGCTCTTCTTCTACGGGGTCATCCTCTGCGTCGGCGGCCTGGCCCAGTTCGGCTACCTGGCGGCGATCTCCGACTTCTTTTATCAGGATCTTGGGGCCACCACGGCCAATGTCCTGGTGGGGGTGCTGTCGGCCCTGGTGGACAACATCCCGGTGATGTTCGCCGTTCTGACCATGGATCCCGAGATGGCCCTGGGCCAGTGGCTCCTGGTCACCCTCACCGCCGGGGTGGGAGGCAGCCTCCTGTCGGTGGGCTCGGCGGCCGGGGTCGCTCTCATGGGCACCGCCCGAGGGCTCTACACCTTTGGCACCCACCTGCGCTGGACCCCGGTCATCGCCCTGGGCTACGGGGCCAGCATCGCCTGCCATCTGATCATCAACCGGCATCTGTTCTGAGCCGGCATTGCCGGTGCGGCACAGGGAGGCCCTCGTTGGACCGGTCGGACGCGTCGGACGCGTCGGAGGTGGTCCTCCCCTCTTGTTCTGGCTGACCGCTCTTTCCTATCATGGAGAAGGCTCCAAGGGCAGGGCCGTGGCTGCGGCCCCGCTCGGCTCCACCGGGGAGGCGCTGCCGGGTTTTGGCCGGTGCCATCACCACCGAGCTGCCTGAGCGAACCGTCAACCACCCGAGGGACACCCCCGTCATGGCCAAGACCCTGGTCGTCGATGATGATGACCTCATCCGCGCCGCCATCACCGCCAAGCTCACCCGGCTGGGGCACCAGGCGGCCGGCGCGGCCACCGTGGCCGAGGCCGAGGCCCTGGCCGCGGCCGGTGATTTCGACGTGGTCTTCCTGGACGTCATCCTGCCGGATGGCAACGGCCTCGACCTCCTGCCCCGGCTCCGCCAGGCGCCTTCCTGTCCCGAGGTGATCATCGTCACCGGCCAGGGCACCTATGACGGCGCGGCGCTGGCCATCGAGAGCGGTGCCTGGGATTATGTCGAAAAGCCCATGGTCATCCAGGACATGGTTCTGCCGCTGGCCCGGGCCCTCCAGTACCGGCAGGAGCGGCAGCGGGCCCAGGAGGCAGCCCAGGCCCTGAAGCGCCAGGAGATCATCGGCGACAGCCCCGGCATCCGCGCCTGCCTGGGGCAGCTGGCCCAGGCCGCGCAAAGCGACGTCAGTGTGCTCATCACCGGTGAGACCGGCACCGGCAAGGAGCTCTTCGCCCGGGCCATCCATGCCAACTCCCGGCGCGCCGGCGGCACCTTCGTGGTGGTGGACTGCGCCGCCCTGCCGGAGACCCTGGTGGAGAGCACCCTGTTCGGCCATGAGAAGGGCGCCTTCACCGGCGCCGACCGCAGCCACCGGGGCCTCGTCAGCCAGGCCGACGGCGGCACCCTGTTCCTGGATGAGGTGGCGGAGCTGCCCCTGGGGGTGCAGAAGATCTTTCTCCGGGTCCTCCAGGAGCAGCGCTTCCTGCCGGTGGGTGGCAGCCGCGAGCAGGCATCCGACTTCCGGCTGGTGGCCGCCACCAACCAGGATCTGGCTGCCATGGCCGCGGCGGCGACCTTCCGCCAGGATCTCCTCTTCCGCCTCCAGTCCTTCTCGATCCGGCTGCCACCGTTGCGGGAGCGGCCCGGGGATATCGCCGCCCTGAGCCGGCATTTCATCGACCGCCTCTGCCGCCGTTACGGCCACGAGCCCAAGGAGATCAGCCCCGAGGCCCTGGGGGCGCTTGCCGCCCACGACTGGCCGGGAAACGTGCGGGAGCTCTACCAGACCCTGGATCAGGCCTTTGCCGCCGCCTTCCACTGCCCCACGTTGCACCATACCGATCTGCCCATCCATCTGCGCCTCAAGCGCCTGCCCTCCTCCTTGCGGCAACAGGCCCTGGGGCCTGCCATCCACCACCGCCCCCGGGCCGGCAGTCCGTTGCCCCCCTGGAGCTCCTACCGGGAGGCGCTGGAAAAGGACTACCTGGAGCAGGCGCTGGCGGCCTGCGCCTGGAACATCACCGCCGCCTGCCGGATGAGTGGCCTGTCCCGGGCCCGCTTCTACCAGCTTCTCAGCAAGCACCACCTGTCCCGCTGATCGTTCCCCCGCCTGTCCAGCCGACGAGACGCTGTCCAGCAAGTGAGACAGCGTCTTGCTGGACACCGGCGCCCACAGTCCAGCCCGCTTGGCTCGCAACTTGTTGCCAGCAGGTGATTCCTGCTGGTGGATGGGGCTGGCACGCTTGTTGATACCTGATGGCGGCAGGCGCCAGCGGGGGAGCAGGCAGGCCAGTCAGGGTGCCGCAGGAGGGGAGCGTGGAGCAGGATATCTTCAGGGCCGAGGCCGAGGAGCTCCTGGACGATCTGGAGGCGGCCCTTCTCGAGCTGGAGGCGCGACCGGACGACCGGGAGCTGGTGAACCGGGTCTTCCGGGCCCTGCACACCGTGAAGGGCTCGGGCAAGATGTTCGGCTTCGACGCTATTGCCGCCTTCGTGCACCAGGTGGAGACGGTCTACGATGCGGTACGGGATGGCCGGCTGACCGTGGACGGCGAGCTGATCAGCCGTACCCTGGCCGCCCGGGACGTGGTGCGGCGGCTGCTCCGGGACGAGGACGTGCCGGAGGCCAGCCAGGAGGCGATCTTGGCCGGCTTTTCGGCGCGGCTGACGGCCACCGCCTCCCGGCCGGCAGCGCCGTCATCCCGGGCGGAGCTGGCCCGGCCGGCCGAAATCGCCGCCGGGGTGGGGTCGTAGGGGCAGCCCCCCGGGGGGGCCCCGGCGCGGGCGGGCGGCCCCCCCCCGGGGCGCCCCCCCACCAG
>JBFMBH010000214.1 GCA_040755095.1 Thermodesulfobacteriota bacterium | reverse complement strand
AAAGGGAGGGACACAACCCGGCACATCGTCGTGCAGGGCAGCGATCAGGGCCCAAAGACCATCACGCAGCTCAAAGGCCTCCAACGTGCGGACAATCGGATCGATCAGCCGCGCGAACCCCACGCCATAACGGGCGTAACGGGGCAGCTTGACGATACGATCCTTGCTCACCGTACCGGGCGACAGGATCTCGCATACCCAGTCGGGCACCACCTCGAAGCGGTGATCGTCGGGAACCGCCGGCATCCGTTCCCGCCGCCAGCCAGCCACATCAGGCACCGCCACCTCGTGGGAAGCTGCACGACCGCAGCTTGCCAGGGTTGGCCAGGCCATTCAACCGAAAAGGACAGGGGGCTGTTCCGAGGCGGTTGGGTCGGAGGAGGAGGGCCGAAAACGGGGGACGGAGTCACCCCCGGCTCTTCTCCCCCCTCCCACGGTTCACCGGGGGCCGATTCCGGTACAGAACGGCCGGTGACATGCGGTCTCGTGCAGGAAGCAACATGTCCCGGCTGTGAACTGTCCAGAAATCTCAAATGCAGCAATCCATCTTCTTGATTGACTTGGTCAAATCTTGCCCCATACTGCCAGAAAACTGTCCAAAGAACTGGCCATGCCGGACGTGCGGGAACGAGCATATCCAGGCCGGCCGCCAGGCGTTGACTTCGTGAACGAACCCAACAGCGCCTTGCTGCTCGCAAGGAGGCCAGGAATCCGGGACGGATCTTTGACGACGCTTTCCATCAGCTATGACCGATCTGGCCGTGATGCAGCCCCTCATGCCGGAAGCGCGCCTCCTTGCCCCCCTCCTGGAGCAGGCGGCGGCCCTGGTGGCCGATTGCCACCGGCTTTCCAGCCAGGCCGGAGGTCCCCTCACCGGCGCGCTGCGCCCGCGCCTGCGGGCCATGACCTCGTACTACACCAACCAGATCGAAGGGCAGCACACGCGACCGGCCGACATCGAGCGGGCCCTGGCCGCCCAGTTCGACGCCGATCTCCGGCAGGCCCAAAAGCAGCGGCTGGCCCTGGCGCACATGGCGGCCGAGGAAGCGCTGGAGCAGGCGGTCCGCCGGGAATCCTGCTACGATCCCTCCTGGGTCACGGCCATCCATCGTTCCCTGTATGACCGTCTGCCGCCTGGAGACCGCGAGACGGAAGAAGGCCAAGGCATCGTTCCGGGCGCGTTTCGCCAGCAGGATGTCACGGCCGGCCGCCACCTGGCGCCGCCCCACGCCAGCGTTCCCGGCCTGCTGGCCGGCTGGGGGCAGGGGTATCGGGGGCTTGCCGGCAGCGAGCTGCCGGTGATCGGGGTGGCTTGCTCGCACCACCGGTTGCTCTGGATCCATCCCTTCGTCGATGGCAACGGCCGTGTTGCTCGACTCCACAGCCATCTGGCCTTCCACGCTTTCGGCCTCAGCCAGGGATTGTGGTCACCGCTTCGTGGCCTGGCGCGCAGCCGTGACAGCTATTACGCCCGCCTCAACAACGCGGACCTGCCCCGCCGCAACGACCTCGATGGCCGCGGCGCTCTCTCCCAGGAGGAGTTGCTCGCCTTCGCCAGCTATTTCCTCGGGGTCTGCATCGATCAGGTGCGCTTCATGCGCACCATGCTCGACCTGGCCAGCATGCGGGAGCGGCTGGCCGACCTGCTGCGCCGTCTCGCCGCCCACCCCTGGGACATGGGCAGCGAGCGGTCCCTCGTCAGGCTGGAGGCCCTGGAAGCTCTCCTCTACACGGCCGCAATCGGAAAGGTCGAGCGGGCACGCTTCATGGCCATGACCGGCCTGCCGCCGCGCACCGGCCGGCGAGTGTTGGCCAGCCTCCTGGACTGGGGCCTGCTCACCGCCGCCTCGTCCCGGGCGCCGGTGGCCTTCGCGGTGCCCCTCAGAGGGCTACGCTTCCTGTTTCCCAGGCTCTGGCCAGAGGCCGAGGGATGATTGCTGCAGCCCGCCTGCTCCTATGCTCCCTTTGAGCACCGGCGGCGACGAGGACCCCGCATGCCGTGCTCCCAGCCCCATCATGGGGACAAAATGACAAGGTGGGCGGCGAGGCGGTGTCTTCTGAGGCTCAAGTCCACAAGTCGGCCAGAGCGAAGGTGACAGCGGCAAAGGGAGGGACACAAACCGGCACATCGTCCTGCAGGGCGGCGATCAGGACCCAGAGACCATCACGCAGCTCAAAGGCCTCCAACGTGCGGGCAATCGGGTCGATCAGCCAGGCGAACCCCACGCCATAGCGGGCGTAACGGGGCAGCTTGACGATACGGTCCTTGCTCACCGTACCGGGCGACAGGATCTCGCATACCCAGTCGGGCACCACCTCGAAGCGGTGATCGTCGGGAACCGCCGGCATCCGTTCCCGCCGCCAGCCAGCCACATCCGGCACCGCCACCTCCTGATCCCGGACAAAATGGACCTCCGGCTCCAGCAGGATCCACCAGCCACCGGGGCCACCGCGTCCGAAATCGAAGGGACCGGCCAAATCCAGGCTCAGTGCCCGCGCCACCACCCCGTGGCGACCACTGGGACGGGGCTGGGTGTGCAGTTGTCCGTTCAGGATCTCACCGGTGATACCCTCCGGCAGGGAGCAAAGCTCATCGTAGAGATACCTTTGTCGCGCGTGTGCGGGGTACATGGCTCGTTCTTCTCGGAAAAGGGCAACGAGGGGGCCACAAATCCCACCTTTCTGAGGGCCGTCTGCCGGACAAGGAGGCTTGTCAGATATCCCACCTGCCGGAATTCGGCAACAAGAGCCCAGCCGGCGTGACAGGGCGACCCGTCGGCCTGGTGATGGCTCGGGCCTCCCGCACGTAGAACTCCTGGCCCACCCGTTCGATGTGGGCCTTCAGCTGCGGATTCACCATGCGGTCGAGCAGGGAGACGTCAAAGGTATAGGGCAGAAGCAGGTCGTCCAGATCAAGACAAATCCGATTCAGGGACTGCAGATCCAGGCCTGCACCGCTGAGGGCCAAGTCGATGTCGGATCCCGGCCTGTGGGTGCCTTTGGCCCTGGAGCCGTACAAGACGGCCCGCTCCACCGACTGGTGCCGCGAGAGGACCGCCACGATTCTCTCCAGGGTCTCCCCGGCTAAGCCGTACGGCATCGGGCCTCCCAGCGCGACAGCCGAGGGTGCGTCCCTCCGATCATTCCCCGGGCAGGGTCTGCAGCCGCACCTGCAGACGACGGAACAGCGGATAATAGGTCTTCAAAACAGCCTCTTGGATCTCCTTGGCCGTCTCCTCGTTGTAGGTATGCGAGGTGCGGTTGCGGCTACCCAGCATATCCATCCAGGAATCGCCGTCCTCGATCAGGCCCACACGAAAAGCCCTGCGGATGGTATCTCGGGAACCGAAAAGGTCGGTGTGGCCTTGATACTCCAGAAAGTCCTTGAGGACGTTCCAGGCCAGCTCGTACGTGTATTCAAAGGCCTTGACAAGGCCTTGCACCTCCAGGTCCGACAGCTCGTCCTTGTCGACGAACCTCTGCAGCTGGCCAAGGGCTTTCTGGAAGTTCATAAAGCGCTGGCGCCAACGGATGTCATCGCTAGCCATCGGAATCCGTCCACCGCGAAGCGGATCACCGTCCCGGGGGCAGAGAGCAGCCCGTCGCCGGCCCGGCTGCCGGGCACGGTATCAGACGCCTTCGTGGAGCGCCAATGCATACCCCGGCCCTGGCATGACCATAGCACAACCTTGGGCAGGTGTCACCGGTCGCGGCAGCCTCAGGTCAGCCTCAACTTCCGGCGGAGATGCCCTCGTCCTCTGGAACCCCTACCGGGACGCACGACGCACGGCGTGCCAAGCACTCCGGGCCCCAACGTCCCCAACGCCACACAGTCCTTCCTCCGGGCAATCGTCTCTTGAAACAGCGCCATGGGGGTACTTGTGTGAAATCCTTATTGATTCCAAGGTGTTGGCGCCCGATCGCCTCTTGAACAGCTCGCAAGAGGAGTCGTCCGAAATACTCAATGATGACAAGATGTTGCACTCCGATCACCTCTTG
>JBFMBH010000213.1 GCA_040755095.1 Thermodesulfobacteriota bacterium | reverse complement strand
GCCAAAGGCCAACCTCCGGACCTCTCCTGGCTCAAGCAGTAACCGCGACTCCGCCCCCCCCCACGCCCCCGAGCTGGCTCGGGCGTCCCCCCCCTGTGATCAGGTACCCCAAGAGGCATCGGCTCAAGTCAACGGCATTGACTCGAGTCTGGGGCGACCTACTTCACGTAAGGGATCCTCCAGCTTCCCTTGCTCTTTTTGATCAAGAGGATTCCCCAGATAAACAAGCCTCCGCTGACCAGCATGATAACAGGCCCATGATAGCGTGAACTAATAACAATAGATATGATCATGGCGACCACACCCAAAATACATCTCGTCATGGTTTTGTTCCTGCGGGATGTTCAAGCTGTTGATCCCTGATGGCATGATACGTAGCGTCGATGAACATGTCCTTTCCTCGATTGACCAAAGGCGTCGCAACACCCAGAGGCGTTCCCGGAGGAATTGCTGCAATTCGTTTGATGGTCTCCTTGCTCATATCGGCGGTTGGCGTTGGAGAATAAAGGATGGTTTCCAGCCCCATAGTGAGAAGGGTGAGCGTGCCGAAGAGAACTTCGCCAATTATGAAATCACCCGGGCATAAGACGGCCATCATGGTCGCTGCGGCAAAGTTATACTTCGCCTTCTGTAGCTCTCGTCGGAGTGTTCCATCGGTTTCCCCGTTGGAATGTGGCCCAAGCGCCTCGCCGTCATTGTACATGTACGCCATGATGCCGACATTGGCGCCGTACATGAATCCGGCGAAGAAGGTGTCGCCGTTCTCATCGGAGACGACCCCGGCGATGATGCCGCCCACGATCGCCCGGCTGGCCATCTGGGAGAGGTGGTTGTCCGGCAGATAGCAGCCGAAGGTCTCGCCGAAGAGCTTGGCGCCGCCGGCGGAAAGGCCGCCCAGGAGGGCGCCCTGGCCGACGTCGGTGCCGGTGATGGCGGCGTTGATGGCGCCGGTGGCGGCACCCATGGCCAGGTGGATGCCGGCCTGGGCCAGGGGGTTGCTCACCCCCACCAGGAGGTCACCCGCAAAGTCGAAGCCTGCCGCGGTGACCGTGCTGGTGGCATAGGATAGCGCGGCCACCTTGAAGCCGTCCAGGAAATCCCCGCCGTTCATCTCCAGGGCCAGGCCCTGGGCGATGCCGTTGCCGGTGATGGTGCCCAGGGCGGTGCCCACGGAACTGGCGATCTGGGCCGCCAGCCCCTGGGGGTCGACCATGGCCAGGGGGCTGTTGTGGACGTAGGCGTAGAGGTTGAGGCCAGCGGCTTGGCCCAGGGGGTCGGTGGCCAGGTACCGGCCCAGGGTCGGATCGTAGTAGCGGTGCCAGTTGGAGTGGAGGCCGGTCTCGGCGTCGAAGTACTGGCCCGGGAGGCGCAGGTTGTTGGTGACCGTCTCGATTTCGATCACCGCCTGGCCGAAGGAGTCGTAGGTGGCGGCCCAGACTACTTGGCCGGTGCTGCTGATGAGCTTCTGGGGCGTGCCCTGATTGTCGTTCAGGTACCAGAAGTACTGGTCGCTCTCCTGCATGAAGACCGGGGTCGCGGTCCAGGAGCTGCCCAGGATGTAGCCGTAGGAGCGGATCTCCTGGCCGGTGCCGTTCATCTCGCAGGCCAGGCCCTCGTCGGCATAGAAGAAGAAGGTGTCCTCCCCCTGGACGGTTTTCCAGAGCCGGCGGCCGAAAGGATCGTAGCCGTAGCTGGCCAGCTCGGTGCCGCCGGCGGCCAGAACCTGGGTGAGGCGGTTTTCGGCATCGTAGAGCAGCTCCATCTCCTGGCCTTCCGGGCTCCGCATCCGGACCAGGTTGCCGTTGGCGTCGTGGTTGAACTGCTCCTGGCCGATGGCCACCAACTCGTGGTTGGCGTTGTACTGCCAGCCCAGGGATTCGCCCCCGGCATCCTTGAGCCGGGCGTCCCGGAGGCGGTTGCCGGCGGCATCGTAGAGATAGGCCTCGTCCTCCAGGGTCGGGTTGCCGGCACTGCTGAGCCGGGCCAGGCGGTCATCGGCAAAGGTGTAGCTGCCGTGCTCGGTGTCGCGCCGGAGGAGCTTTCCGGCCGGCGAGAAGGAGTAGCCCCGGCTCAGGATGGTCTGCTGGGGGCTTGTCAACCCGGCCGGGCAAGGCTTCAACAGCCTTGGGCCGGCTTACCGGCATCGAGACCACGGGTGCCAGCTGACGTGAGCCCCGTTCGGGTTGTACCAGGCACCCTAGGAACCAACGTCCCCTTCGTGCCCACTGGGCCGGCTCACCGGCATCGAGATCACGGGTGCCTGACCTGCGCCCGGTTCGGGTTGTTGCCGTGCACCCTGGGAACCAACGTCCCCCACCACACCGGATTCTCACCGTGCGCCAGACCTGCCGCCTCCGCAGCCAGCCCACCTTCCCCATCGTCGTCGCCGCCATCGCCGCCGCCAAAGGCCAACCTCCGGACCTCTCCTGGCTCAAGCAGTAACCGCGACTCCGCCCCCCCCCACGCCCCCGAGCTGGCTCGGGCGTCCCCCCCCTGTGATCAGGTACCCCAAGAGGCATCGGCTCAAGTCAACGGCATTGACTCGAGTCTGGGGCGACCTACTTCACGTAAGGGATCCTCCAGCTTCCCTTGCTCTTTTTGATCAAGAGGATTCCCCAGATAAACAAGCCTCCGCTGACCAGCATGATAACAGGCCCATGATAGCGTGAACTAATAACAATAGATATGATCATGGCGACCACACCCAAAATACATCTCGTCATGGTTTTGTTCCTGCGGGATGTTCAAGCTGTTGATCCCTGATGGCATGATACGTAGCGTCGATGAACATGTCCTTTCCTCGATTGACCAAAGGCGTCGCAACACCCAGAGGCGTTCCCGGAGGAATTGCTGCAATTCGTTTGATGGTCTCCTTGCTCATATCGGCGGTTGGCGTTGGAGAATAAAGGATGGTTTCCAGCCCCATAGTGAGAAGGGTGAGCGTGCCGAAGAGAACTTCGCCAATTATGAAATCACCCGGGCATAAGACGGCCATCATGGTCGCTGCGGCAAAGTTATACTTCGCCTTCTGTAGCTCTCGTCGGAGTGTTCCATCGGTTTCCCCGTTGGAATGTGGCCCAAGCGCCTCGCCGTCATTGTACATGTACGCCATGATGCCGACATTGGCGCCGTACATGAATCCGGCGAAGAAGGTGTCGCCGTTCTCATCGGAGACGACCCCGGCGATGATGCCGCCCACGATCGCCCGGCTGGCCATCTGGGAGAGGTGGTTGTCCGGCAGATAGCAGCCGAAGGTCTCGCCGAAGAGCTTGGCGCCGCCGGCGGAAAGGCCGCCCAGGAGGGCGCCCTGGCCGACGTCGGTGCCGGTGATGGCGGCGTTGATGGCGCCGGTGGCGGCACCCATGGCCAGGTGGATGCCGGCCTGGGCCAGGGGGTTGCTCACCCCCACCAGGAGGTCACCCGCAAAGTCGAAGCCTGCCGCGGTGACCGTGCTGGTGGCATAGGATAGCGCGGCCACCTTGAAGCCGTCCAGGAAATCCCCGCCGTTCATCTCCAGGGCCAGGCCCTGGGCGATGCCGTTGCCGGTGATGGTGCCCAGGGCGGTGCCCACGGAACTGGCGATCTGGGCCGCCAGCCCCTGGGGGTCGACCATGGCCAGGGGGCTGTTGTGGACGTAGGCGTAGAGGTTGAGGCCAGCGGCTTGGCCCAGGGGGTCGGTGGCCAGGTACCGGCCCAGGGTCGGATCGTAGTAGCGGTGCCAGTTGGAGTGGAGGCCGGTCTCGGCGTCGAAGTACTGGCCCGGGAGGCGCAGGTTGTTGGTGACCGTCTCGATTTCGATCACCGCCTGGCCGAAGGAGTCGTAGGTGGCGGCCCAGACTACTTGGCCGGTGCTGCTGATGAGCTTCTGGGGCGTGCCCTGATTGTCGTTCAGGTACAGCAATTCCCGGAGCCCCCAAACTTGGCTATTCCCATAGGGTTTGACGCGTGGGCTTCGTAAACTTTTTGCCTGAATCAGCCCGGACGCTACGGGAATCCGAGGCATTTTGAGGTGGCTGATGGCCACCGGAGAGCGAAGACCATGGAC
>JBFMBH010000212.1 GCA_040755095.1 Thermodesulfobacteriota bacterium | reverse complement strand
GCCATTCCGGGCAACGATTTCCCCTCCCGTCTCCGGGCGCTCAAGGAAAAGCACGTCCGCAAGCCGTCCTTCCTGGAGCGACTCCGGAAGGCAGGCCTGTGAGCCGGGGCCCTCCGCCAGCTCCGGGGGCCGTCTATGCGGATCGTATCTGCGTGCTGGCTCGCCAAAGGGGACACAAAGGGGGCAAAGGGGGCCATCGACAAGGAGCAGGCCTGAGGATGCCGCCTTTTCGTCGTTCCGCCCAGGACGGCGCGTACCAACGAGAAGGACGAGCCTTGCCAGGAAGCGAGGGGAGGTTGATCGGACGGCGTTTCTCTCGCCCGGTTGGGGTTGCGGTTTCTGGGGCTTGCTTGCACGCCGATGGTGACCATGCTACTGGGGTCACAAGTCAAGCCGTGGAGGTGCGCTGTGCCGCAAACCGTTTCCAAATCCCAGTTCAAGCCCCGTTCGCTGGAATATTTCCGCCGGATCGAAGAAACCGGTGAAGAGCTTGTGATCACTGACCATGGCCGGCCGGTGCTGAAGGTTGTCCCGTACATCGCGGACCCGGAAGCCTGTTCCAGTCCCTGGCCCAGGCTGACAACGCCGGCAGCTCGACCGTCTTCGTGGAGTTTCTGCTGACGGCGATCCTCTGTGCCTTGCAGGAGACCATGTCCAGCGACCAGGTCAGCGACCAAGTCGGGGCCCTGTTGCGGGTCATGGCACAGGACAGGCCGCAGTCCGCGGCCGAATTGATGGCAGCCCTCGATTTGTCCCACCGGCCGAGCTTCCGAAAGCACTACCTCCATCCGGCAGCGCAGGACGGGCTCATCGCAATGACGATCCCGGGAAAGCCGAACAGCCGGTGGCAGCGGTATCGTCTCACCGAAAAGGGCCGGGTCGTGCAGTCACGGTTGCGTGTTGGGGAGAGTTGCCATGCGCGGGGCGCACCCGAATGGGTGAAACGCCGGAATTTGGCCATGGTGGCCTCCCATAAGTCCTATAGGTCCTATAAGTCCCATGGGTCCCAGGAGAGGACCGGGGCGATGAGATCCGGTGTGCCCCGGAGCTGCGGCCCCGCCGCAAGGTCCTCCCCGGCCGGGAACGGAATGCCGGTCGCTTCTGGCTGACCGGCTCCCAGTCGTCCCACCTCATGAAAGGGGTCTTCGAGTCACCCCACAAGGATGCACGCCTGCCCCCGAGTCGTCAGAGAGCCCTCCGACGGGATTTTCGGGTCAGATGGCCTTTTTTCTGTCTGCTGCAAAACAGCCTTGGCCATTTTGCAGTAGACCATGAACTGGCCGTATGCGCGCCATATCTCCCTATGTCCTCCAGGATCTGGCCAGGCAGATGGTTCTTGTCGGCGGCTCGCGCCAAGTGGCAAGACCACCCTGGCCAAGGCCATCCTGGCGGAGAGCTACCCGGCTGGCCGCGATCTCAACTGGGATTTCGACGAGGACCGGCAGGACATCCTGCGCCGGCGCTGGCAGGAGACGGCCAGCCTGCTGGCGCTGGACGAGCTGCACAAGCTCCCCCGCTGGCAACAATCCTGGCTCAAGGGCGCCTATGACGTGCTCGGGGATCGGCACTCCTTCAAGCAGTTTCCGGTGGTTCTGGTCACCGGTGCCAGACAGGTGGGCAAGACCACGCTCCTGGCGCATCTGGGGGGAGTCGGCAGGGCCTGCGTCACCCTGGACGACCCGCTGGTTCGGCGCCTGGCCAAGGAGGATCCAGCCCTCTTCCTGCAGCGTTTCCCGCCTCCGGTCCTGATCGACGAGATCCAGTATGCCCCGGAGCTCTTGCCCTACCTCAAGATCGTCGCCGACCGGGAACGGCAGGCCGGGCTCTTCTGGCTGACCGGCTCGCAGCCGTTCCATCTCATGCGGGGGGTCTCCGAGTCCCTGGCGGGTCGGGTGGCGCTGGAGCCCCTCTTCGGCCTCTCCCGCCGGGAGGCCATGGGGAGCGGCCGGGGGGCGCGACCGTTTCTGCCCGGCAGCCAGGAGCTGGCGTCCAGGTTGGCCAGCGGCGGTCATCTTCCGCTCTTGGAGCTGTATCGCCTGATCTGGCGGGGGGGATTCCCGAGACCTTCCCTGGACGATGGGGTGGACCGGGATCTCTTTTTCAACTCCTACGTGCAGACCTACCTGCAGCGCGATGTCCGGGACTTGGCCCGGGTCGGCAACGAAATGGCCTTTCTGCGCTTCCTGCGGGCCGCTGCCAGCCGGACCGGCCAGCTCCTCAACCTGACCGAGCTGGCCCGGGACGCCGATGTGGCCGTCAACACCGCCAAGAGCTGGTTGTCCATCCTGGAGGCCTCTGGCATCGTCCACCTGCTGGAGCCGTACCACACCAGTATCAGCAAGCGGCTGGTAACGGCGCCGAAGGTCTATTCCCTTGATACCGGTCTGTGCAGCTATCTCACCGAGTGGTCGAGCCCGGAAACCCTGGAGGCTGGGGCCATGTCCGGAGCGATCCTGGAAACCTGGGTGGTGGCCGAGCTTCTGAAGAGCTACTGGCACTGCGGCCGCCAGCCGCCCTTCTACCATTACCGGGACCGGGACAAGAAGGAGATCGACCTTCTCCTGGTCGCGGACGGTATCCTCCTCCATCCCCTGGAAATCAAGAAGACCGCCTCCCCGGGCAGGAGTGATGTCCGGCACTTCCAGGTGCTGTCCGGACTGGGCCTGCCGGTGGGGCCCGGCGGCCTCATCTGCCTGGCCGAGCAGGCCCTGCCCATCTTCGCCGAGGTCTGGTCCATCCCGGTTGCCGCCCTGTGAAGGTCACAGGGATGCCGCCGGTGGTGTGGGCGCCACCGCTTGCGCGGAGGTGTTGGGTTTCGCTGCCGCTCAACCCAACCTACACGTCCGGATGGCGGGAAGGGGAGCCCGGCGGGCTGCCTGGCGGCGAAGCCCCGGCCGGCGCTGTCCACGGTCCCGGCCGGGTGGGGGCGGCGATGCTCTTCGCCAGCCGGGCCAGGAACTCGGGCCGGGGCATGGGGCGAGCGCCGAGGCGGCTGAGATGGCCGGTGGCCACCTGGCAGTCCAGGAGGTCAAAGCCCCAGGCGGTCAGCTGCTGGCAAAGGAAGACCAGGGCCGCGGAGGAGGCATCGGCCACGTGGTGGAACATGGATTCGCCGAAGAAGGCCCTGCCCAGGCTCACCCCGTAAAGGCCGCCGGCGAGCGTATCGTCCTGCCAGGCCTCCACGGAATGGGCGAAGCCCAGCCGAAAAAGCTCGTTGTACGCCGCCGCCATGGCCGGCACGATCCAGGTGCCGGGCTGGCCGGGTCGGGGCACGGTGGCGCAGGCGGCGATCACCTGGGCAAAGGCGGTGTCGATGGTGAGGGTGAAGCGGCCCTGACGCAGGGTGCGGGCCAGGCGGCGGGGGATATGCACCGCCTCCGGCAGGAGGACGAAGCGGGGATCCGGGGACCACCAGAGGATGGGGTCCCCGGGGCCGTACCAGGGGAAGATGCCCTGCTGGTAGGCGAGGAGGAGGCGGTCCGGGGTGAGATCGCCGCCCACCGCCAGGAGGCCGTCCGGGTCAGCGAGCCCCGGCGGCGGAAAGGCCAGGGTCCTGGTCAGGCGGAAGACCGGCATGGCCGGGGGCGGCTATGCACAGGGGAAGGCCAGGACGCCGCCGGCAACGGCGTGTCCGGCCGTCGGTCAGCTTCCGGCCGGCAAGCGCCGAGGAGAGGAGTGCCTACCATGGCTGGCTCGAAAACGACTTCCATGACGATTGATGAGATGCGTGCCGCAGCCTTGCGCGGCGAGAGCAAGACGGATGCTGCCAAGGTGCGGGCCGGGGCACCTTATGTCTGGGACGGCAAGGACGAGGACGAACGCCCCCTGACAGCCGAGGAGATCGCGGCTGGCATCAAGGCCCACCGGCGGCGGCGCGGCCGGCCGGCCGGCAGTGACAAGGAGTCCACGACGATCCGTTTCGATCGGGATATCCTGGACGCCTTCCGGGCCGGCGGACCGGGCTGGCAGACCCGGATCAACGCGGCGCTCCGCGACTGGCTCAAGACCCACTCCCCGGTGTGAGTTGCCCCGCCACTGGGCAGAGCCTCCCTACTCGTAC
>JBFMBH010000211.1 GCA_040755095.1 Thermodesulfobacteriota bacterium | reverse complement strand
GAAGCTACGCCACAGACACGGCCACCCTCCTTGAGATCCCGCCTTCCGGGGCAGATCCGCCCCGGCCCCATTGAAGCCCGCCCAACCCCCGGGGCTTGGTGGCTAGACTCGGACGCCTTCCGGGGCAGATCCGCCCCGGCCCCATTGAAGCTCGTCCGCCAGGGCGTACTGGATGCCATAGATGGCCGCCTTCCGGGGCAGATCCGCCCCGGCCACGGGGGGCTCCGCGAGCTGGTCAAGGTCAACCCGTCACGCGCCAAAGCAGGACGTTCCCCAGTTGTCCGCTTGGATCGGACGACTGCCGGGGGTGGAGCCGGGCAGCCGTCTTGCATCAACCGCCCAACGCTTCTATGGTGAGGGGGCAAGGCCGGACGGCATGGTCGAGATCGCGGTGCGTGTGGGCGCTGCCAACCGCGTGAAGGGCTCCTTGGGTGCCCATGACCCCAGGGAACGGGACGCCATGCCGGCCGGCCTTGCACCCGCCAGGGTGTCTTCTTCCGCTGAGCGCGACATCGTTGCCGCTCTTGGACCGTAACCGCAGACGTGGGACGCATGGTTGCCAGGGGGGCCACCCTGCCAGGAGGCGCATGCGGGCCGGGGTGTGCGCCGCCCCGGCCTGGCCCACCCACGGGCGTGGCGGTGGGGCGGCAGGACGGCCCGCAAGAAATACTGGCCACCAGAGCGGACTTTCGGCGTGTTATCCATGCCGGTGCGCCCCGCACATGGCAACCCACAGGTCCCATGACTCCCATGATTCCCGTAGCTCCCATGGACCCATGGGGCTTACAGGACCTGCAAGACTTGTGGAAGGCCACCACGGAGGGACTGCCGGCGTTTGACCCAGTTGGTACGCCCGGGCATGGCAACTCCTGGGAATGGCGGCCGGCATCGAGGGGGCGGGGTGGAAGGAAAGGCCGGAAGGCATGGCGTCCCGTCAACTGGGGTTGCGGGCCCCCCGAAGGCTCTTCACGCGGTTGAGCGCCCACACGCACCGCGATCTCGACCATGCCGTTCCGGCCTTTCGCGACCAGTATTGGCCGGGGCGGAGGGCAGGGCCAACCCCCGACCCCGATTCCGATACCGACCCCGACCCCGAGGAAGGCTCACAAGGGGTGTCGATTGGGCGGCCCCGCGGGGGGCGTCGTCACGGGGTGGTGGTGGCCTTGCGCCGGCGGCCGAGCAGGCGGGCGGGCAGGCGCTGCAGGGCATCGAGGTACAGGTAATAGATCGGGGTGATGTACAGGGTCAGGAACTGGGAGAAGACGAGGCCGCCTACCACGGCGATGCCCAAGGGCTGGCGGGCCTCGCCGCCGGCGCCATATCCCAGGGCGATGGGCAGGGTGCCGGCCAGGGCGGCCATGGTGGTCATCATGATCGGCCGGAAGCGGATCAGGCAGCCGTCGACGATGGCGGCCTCCGGCTCCTTGCCGTGCCGGCGCTGCGCCTCCAGGGCAAAGTCGATCATCATGATGGCGTTCTTCTTGACGATGCCGATGAGCATGATCACCCCGACGAAGCCGTAGAGGTTCAGATCCATGCCGGCAGAACGGAGGGCGAGGAGCGCCCCGAAGCCTGCGGCCGGCAGGCCGGAGAGGATGGTCAGGGGGTGGATGAAGCTTTCGTAGAGGATGCCGAGCACGAGGTAGATGACGGCGATGGCCACCACCAGGAGCAGCCACAGCCCGGTCATGGAGGCCTGGAAGGCCTGGGCCGTGCCCTGGAAGGAGGTGCTGATGCCCGGCGGCAGGATCTCCCGGGCCGCAGCCTCCACCGCGGTCATGCCCTGGCTCAAGGCTACCCCGGGCCGGAGGTTGAAGGACAGGGTGACCGACGGCAGCTGGCCCAGGTGGTTGACCGTGGAGGGGCCGGCGGTGCGCATCACCCGGGTCACCGCTTCCAGGGGCACCAGCTGGCCGCTGCCGGAGCGGATCCGCAGCAGGGCCAGGGCGTCCGGCTCGGCCCGCAGCTCCGGGGCCAGCTCCAGGATCACCTGGTACTGGTTGTCGGGGGCGCGGATGGTGGAGACCTGGCGGGAGCCGTAGGCGGAGAACAGGGCCTCCTCGATGGCCTGGGCCGAGACCCCCAGGGCCGCGGCCCGGTCCCGGTCGATGGCCAGCTCCAGCTGCGGGTTTCTCATCTCCAGGTCGCTGGTGACATCCTGCAGGGTATCGAGCTCCCGCAGCCGCGCCTCCAGCCGGCCGACGGCCTCATACAGGGCGCCCGTGTCCGGGGCCTGCAGGGTGAACTGGTACTGGCTCTTGGTGAGCTGGCCGCCGATGCGGATCGGCGGCAGGTTTTGCAGAAACATCCGGATCCCCGGCACCTTGGCCACCCGCCGGCGCAGCTCCTCGATGATCTCGTCGGCGGCAAGGGTGCGCTCATCCCGCGGCGCCAGGCGCAGGAACATGCGGCCGGTGTTGACGGTGGCGCTGGCGCCGCTGGCGCCGATGGAGGACATGAAGCTTTCCACATGGGGATCTTTGGCTACCACCGCGGCCCGCTCCTGCTGGCGGGCCGCCATGCCGGCAAAGGAGATGCCCTGGGCCGCCTCGGTGAAGGCAAAGATGCGGCCGGTGTCCTCGCTGGGCAGAAAGCCCTTGGGCATGGCGCCAAAGAGGCGGATGGTGACCACCAGGATGACCACGGTGGCCACCAGCATCAGGAGCCGCAGCCGCAGGACCAGACTGAGGCTCCAGGCGTAGGCCCGGAGCATCAGCTGGAAGAATCCTTCCAGGAGCCGGGTGAACAGGCCCGGCTGGCCATGGCCGCCGGGTCGCAGCAGGCGGCTGGCCAGCATGGGGGTGAGGCTCAGGGAGATGAAGCCCGACACCAGGATGGCGGCGCCGATGGTGACTGCAAACTCGTGGAGCAGCCGGCCAAGGATGCCGCCCATGAACAGCACCGGGATGAAGACCGCCACCAGGGACAGGGTCATGGAGACGATGGTGAAGCCCACCTCCCGGGTGCCGGCCAGGGCCGCAGTCATGGGGGGCTCGCCCCGCTCCAGATGGCGGACGATGTTCTCGAGGACGACGATGGCGTCGTCCACCACGAAGCCCACCGCCAGAACCAGGGCCATGAGGGACAGGTTGTTGAGGCTGAAGCCGGCCAGGTGCATGACCGCGAAGGTGGCCACCACGGAAAAGGGCAGGGCCAGGCTGGGGATGAGGGTGGCGGACAGGTTGCGGAGAAAAAGAAAGATCACCAGCACCACCAGGCCCATGGCCAATACCAGGGTGAGCTTGACGTCGTGCACCGACTCGCGGATGGAGACCGACCGGTCGTACAGGATGTCGAGATCGATGGTGGCCGGCAGCTGGGAGCGGAAGGAGGGGAGAAGCTCCCGGATCCGATCCACCACCGCCACGGTGTTGGTGCCCGGCTGGCGCTGAATGGCCAGCACGATCGCCCGGGTGTTGTTGTACCAGCTGGCCACCTGGTCGTTCTCGACGCTGTCGATCACCCGGCCCAGCTCGCCAAGCCGCACCGGGTGGCCCTGCCGCCAGGCCACCACCAGGGGCCGGAAGGCGGCGGCATCGAGGAGCTGGCCCCGGGCCTGGAGCACGAAGGCCTGTTCGGGGCCGGAAAGGGTGCCGGTGGGCAGGTCCACGTTGCCGGCCTGGATGGCCCGGGTGACCTCGTCGAGCCCCAGGCCCCGGCTGGCCAGCTGCCGGGGGTCGAGCTGGACCCGTACCGCGTACTTCTGGGAGCCGAAGACCTGAACCTGGGCCACCCCGCTGATGGTGGAAATGCGCTGGGCGATGAAGGTGTCCGCGTACTCGTTCACGGTGGGCAGGGGCAGGGTGGGGCTGGCCACTGCCAGGTAGAGGACCGGCTGGTCCGCGGGATTGGTCTTCTGGAACGAGGGCGGAGTGGGCAGGTCCGGCGGCAGCTGGCGGGCCGCCTTGGCGATCATCGCCTGCACGTCCTGGGCCGCGGCGTCGATGTCCCGGTCGAGGTCGAAGGTGAGGGTGATCCGGGACACCCCCAGGGCGTTCGACGAGGACATGGTCGCAAGACCGGCGATGGTGGAGAACTGCCGCTCCAGAGGCGTGGCCACCGCGGCGGCCATGGTCTCGGGGCTGGCGCCTG
>JBFMBH010000210.1 GCA_040755095.1 Thermodesulfobacteriota bacterium | reverse complement strand
CCCCAGGGGGGGGGTACGGCCCTAAATCCGGGGGGGGGGGCCACCGGCCCCCCACCCCCGGAGGATGGCTCGACTCATGAGACCCGGCTGCCTTAGCGGCCAGCCGGTCCCATGGCCTGCACCGCCAGGAGTCGCTCCTCCCGCCGGCCCTTCCAGATGGCATGCAGGACGATGCTGGCGCCGGCGATCAGGGCAAAGGCCATGACCGCGAAGCTGGTGTTCTTGAGCAGGGCCTGGGTGCTCTCGGACAAGGGGGTGATGAGGTCCAGACGGGCGAGGTAGACCGGGATCATCAGCGCCCGGCTGACCAGCACGATGACCATGATGAGGCCCATGACCATCTTGATCATGTAGTCCTTGACATAGGTGGTGCCCATGGCGCCCAGCTGGATCCCGAACAGTGAGCCCATGAGGATGAGCATGGCCAGGCGGATGTCCACCAGGCCGCCCAGGGCATACTTGAAGGAGCCGCCCATGCCCATGACAAAGGCCACCACCAGCTCGGTGGCCGAGGCCATGAGGCTGGGGGCGCCCAGGACATAGATCATGCCCGGCACGCCGATGAAGCCGCCCACCGCGATGGTCGCTGCCAGCATGCCGGTGGCAAAGCCCAGCGGCACGATGAAGAGCAGGGAGACCCGAGCCTTGAGGCACTTGAAGTAGACCATGGTGCCGGGAATCTCCACCGACTGCACCCACTGGGCCAGCCGGGTCAGCTTCTCGCCACCCCCGCCAGCCCCCTGCTGGCGGCTCTTCATGGCATCCCGCAGCACGATGGTGCCGACGATGCCGAGGATGACCACGAAGGCGACGCTGACATAGAGGTTGGAGCCGGCGTCACCGAAGGCGGCCTTGATCTTCTCCTGGATATGGGCGCCGTAAAAGACCCCGGCCTCGGCGAAGACGCCGAAGATGATGCCCATCTTCACGTCCACCTGGCCGTACTTGGCCCGCTTCAGGGCCCCCACCAGGGCTTTGGGGAACTTGTGGCACATGTTGCTGGCCACCGCCACCAGGCCCGGCACGCCCAGGCTCATCATGCCCGGGGTAAGGACGAAGGCGCCGCCGGAGCCGATGAAGCCGCTCACCAGGCCGCCGACAAAGCCGACGCCGATCAGATACAGGATGCTGTAGAGGTTGAGGTCAATGAAGTTGGTGGCAGTGGCGATGGCATCCATGGCGTTCAGCTCCTCGTTTTCTTCGATGCCTCGACCCCGAGCATCGTCCAGAAGTTACCGGTGAAGTTGCCGTGCGCCCAGGAGAAGACCAGGGCGGTGACGATGGGCAAGAAGGCGTAGGCGCCGCCCTGGGCAAACAGGGTGTTGGCCTCGTCGCCGTACAGAAACACCCCGCTGTAAAGGGCAGTGGCCAGGGCCCCGTACACCAGGGTCTTGCCGTAGGGCTTGCCTGGCTTTTTGGTCTCGTGTGCAGACATGATTCTCTCCTCGCTCCTTTCGTGACAGTGCCGGCGGCCGCGCCGCCGGCACTGTCTGCACTGGGTTCTTGGTGGTGACCGGGGCTAGCCGATGGCGCAGGCATCCGCAAGCGGGCGCGCGACCTCACCCCCGGCCGGCGTCCGGCTCGTGGCCAGAAGGTCGCGGGCGCTCTGCCCCTCGTCCATCTCCGCAAAGGCAGCCGCGACCAGGTGGTGACACAAGATGCGGTACAGGTTGAAAAGCTTCATGACGTCCTCCTTGCTGAATGGCCCCTCACGGGAAGGTTGGGTTTGGGGAAAACAGGCTGGCAGCTGGCTGCCGTAAGGCTCGGCGCGGTCTGTTTCCTCGTTTGGCTCCCCGTAAGAGCAACCCCCATGCCATCCGGGAGCTGTCCATTCAACTTATGGAAATCACTTCTATTTTTCGACTGCACCCCGCGCTTTTCCTCGCGCCGCCGGTCGTTGCACCCTGCAACACCCAGGGCGCCCGGAACGGGGCCTGCTCTGCAAGGCCTTGTGCCACGGCCTTTTCGGCGCGCCAGTTGCAGATGGCAACCGACTATTGCATCGTGCAACGCGAGGCCGGGCCAGCCCGGAAGCCCGCGGGCCGGCGCGGTGGCACGACCGACCCCGGGCCTGCTGCCCGCCAGACTGGCAGCAGCTGGCAGGGGCCGTGAACGGGCGCCCAAGACAGCGTGATCGCAGCAGCCGGCCGCGAGGGTCAGGGGTGGTGGCTAAGAGGAGGTGCAGGCAGGGCGCGGGACGCGGCTTTGGCCATGCCGGTCCCGGCCGCAGGGGACAACGGCGGGCAGGAAGGGACGAAGAAAGAGGCGACGGGGGGATCGGGACGATCAGGTCGCCGGACAGACGCCGGCTGCGGCAGGTGGTGCAGGGTGAAACGGGCAGGTCCCGGAAGCGGATCAGATGATCCGCACTCCACGCCGGCCTGCCGGGCGGCCCGGATGAAGGACTGCCGCCCTCCCGGCTCGGCGCCGGACCCGGTCGCTGCCGGGTCCTACCCGTCGGCGGCGGGAACGATGACCACCGGGCAGCCCAGATCCTGCCACCAGGGCCGCCGCTTCGACTCCCGGCCGGCCGCTGCCTCGCCGGCCGCCCGGGCGGTGAGCACCACCGAGACGATGCGCCGGTGCTCGGCGAGAAAGCGCCGTACCGCGGCCTTCAGCTCGCCGCTGGCCTGGTAGACGGCGGCCGGCCGGCAGCCGTTCTCCGGCGCCGCTGCCGGAGCCGTTGCCGGCGGCTGGCTGTCCTGGCCGCTCCGCACCTGAAGCACCGCCAGACCGCAGCCCAGCCGGCTGCTGAGGCTGGCTGCATACCGGGCCGCCGCGGACGGTGGCTCCTCGTCCTGGAGCACATAGAGCACCGAGCCCTGGCAACTGTCCTTCCCGAGCAGCTCCCGGGCCAGCTCCGGCTCACCCGCTTCCGCAAAAGTGGCCGCTGTCATACCCCGGGCGAATGCCTCCCGGAAGCGGCTCGTCATGGTATCCCGTTGGTCTTTCACGCTGTCGTGTCCCGCGCCCAAGACAGGATTGGCCCCGGAGCAGGGGCAGCGGCGTCCGGCCGCGGCCCGTGGCGGGGCGTCTTGGCGTCCTGCCGGACAAAGGCTATCAAGATGCGTGCCAGCTGGCGAGCGGGCCTGGCCGGCCGTTTCCGGGCAGAAGACGACTGGAGCCCTTCGTTGCTTTACGCAACAAGGGCGGCCCGGTCCGGCTGGGGTGCGGGGACGCTTTCACCGTGCAGAGGCAGAACAGGAAGCGGCCGTTGCGTCATGCAACAGCCCAGCGCATCCTGCAACAGGGGGGGCTGCGGCCAGGAGAGGCGGGGCCGGCCTTCCCGGACGACACGTCCGGAAGAAGGCGCCGGCCCCGGCCGCGGGGCGGGGGAGGACGGAAGGGGGCTGGCGGCGGCACCTGCCTGCGCCGCCGCGCCCTCAGTGGGCCTGGGGCGGCGGCCCCTGCTGCTGCTGTTGCTGCTGGCGGCGGGCGTTCTCGTAGAGGGCCAAAAAGTTCACCGGCTCCAGCATGAGCGGCACGAAGCCGCCATCCACCGTGGCCTGGGAGATGATCTGGCGGGTGAAGGGAAACATCACCGTCGGGCACTCCACGGCCAGGACCGGGGGCATGTGCTGGTCCGGGATGTTCTTGAGCAGAAAGAGGCCGGCGTGCTCCACCTCCACCAGGAACAGGGTCTTGTCCCCGGAGGTGACCTTGGCGTTGACCTCCAGGGTCACCTCCCAGTTGTCGTTGTCCACCCGCCGGTGCTTGGTGGCCAGATTGACCTCCACCCGGGGCTCGTTCCGCTGCAGAAACACCTCCGGGGCATTGGGATTCTCGAAGGAAAAGTCCTTGAGATACAGCTTCTGCAGCCGGAAGACCGGCGCCTCGGGCGGCTTGGCCTGCTCGTTGGGCTCGCTCATCATCTCCTTCCTCAATTGATTTCTTGTTGGGCTCGCTCCCGGCCGCCCTATGCGACGGCCGCGGAATCCGCCCATTGTAGTTGCAGTGGCCCCCTTTTGCAATGCTGTCCTCCCCCGGCCGAAAGAGTGTTTGACGCCGGGCGGCTCTTGGGGTAAAAGACGGCCGTATCCCTTGCCCGTAGCCTCATTGGGCCCCAGCCCTGGCGGCCCCATCCCCGGCGGACGATCCCATGCCTATCACCCCCGAACAGGTTCAGGCCATCGCCCGCCTGGCCCGCCTGGAGGTGCCCGCTGCCGAACTGGCCCCCCTG
>JBFMBH010000209.1 GCA_040755095.1 Thermodesulfobacteriota bacterium | reverse complement strand
CTTCATGCTCAGGGCCAGCTCGTCATCCACCCGCAGCTCACCGCTCACCTCGAACCAGTCCCGGTGCCCGGTGATGGCCAGGGAGAGCCGACTGAAGGACAGCCGCCGGCTGAGCCTGAGGGTCTCCCCTTCGGGCCACTCCACCACCACCCGGCCCTGCTCCTGTTCCTCCCGGAGGGCATCGAGCACCTCCAGGCACTCCTTCGGGTCGGTGATCAGCCACCGCCGGTGGCCGTCCTCCAGGCCGGCGGGCAGTGGACAGGCGGCCTCGAGATCGGCGGCCAATCTCTCCTCTACGCCCAGGTCCCTCCGGGTCTGCAGCCGCCGCCCTTTGACCTCGGTGATGAGATGCGGCGCCCCGGTCCCTGGCTTGAGGTACGGCCCTCCATCGCCGAAGGGCTTGACGAACATCTCCACGCGGATGCCCGAGGCGTAGGGCAACAGATGCATGTGGGGCTGGGGATCGGCGCTCACCGCCTCCAGTTCCCCGCCCTCGCCACCGATGGTGGAATGCACGACCAGATGGGACGACAGACCGACCAGGGCGGCCAGCACCTGCTCGTGGCCGGCCGGCGGCACGGTGAGGCCGTCGTTGCCCAGGATCCTGGCGATGCGGCGGTGCTCATCAGAAAGCTCGATCACCCGATAGCGCGCCGGCGTCTCCCGGACCACCACCAGCCGCTCCTCCTGGAACGGAACCGAAAACCGGATAGTGATGCCGGCATCCGACCCGGTGACCAGAAGCTCGGGCTCGCTCTTGTGGATCTCCACCGGCGTGGACGGGGAGGATTCCAGGAAGACCAGGGGATGGCCAACGAGAAGGGCCATGGCCTGCGGCCACACGGCTGACCGCGCATGGTAGTGAGTCGTGTAGAGCAGGTTGCACACCATCTGATCCTGCAGACTGAAGCGCTGGACCTCGGCCCCTGCCAGACGATAGACCGAGAGCTCACGGCCCTTGCCCCAGGTGCCCCGGGCGGAAAGCTTCTGCTCCACCGGTCGCAAGGCTACCGCACCGTTGTGCTCACCCAGCATCCACACCAGCCGGGTCGCGCCCTCGGCCCCGGCCGGCCCGCCGGTGGCACTGGTGTCGAGGGCGGCCAGGGCGCGCAGGCTCCGGCGCCAGGCCTCTTCCACCGGGAGCGCGGCAGCCAGGGAGCACATGCCGGTGGCGTCCCGGATCTTCTCCACACAGCTGCGCCGGACCGGGGTATCCTCCTCGGTCCGCCTGAGCAGCTCGGCGCATTCCAGGGCCAGCCAGTGCCAACCGCCCCTCTGGGCCTGGACGAGGATCCGGCTCAAGCCGTCGTTCTCCTCCTGGCTGAGCCGGCCCTCCACAAGGAAGGTGGCCAGGGCGAAGAAGAAGCGGACGAGGGGGCTTTGCTCATCCCGGTGCTGGGCAATGATCGTCCGGGCCTGGTCGGACTGAGCGCTGTGGACCAGCAGCATCGCCTTCAGGGCGAAACAGATCGGCGTCAGGTACCGCGGCCCACGGCGCAGGGCCAGGCTGACGCCAACCCGCGTCCCGATCCGGGCCAGGAGGGCCGGCGGCGCTCCTGGCAGCAGGCCCAGGACCAGAAAGGGTCCGGCCAGGCCGCCGGGCAAGGCGTTTCCGGGGCCGGGTGAGCTGCGTCTGGCAATGGCCGCCTGGAAGGAGGCGCGGGCCTCCTCGGTCTTGCCTTCCACCAGGCCGAGCCAGCCGGCAAGGCTGGCGGCGGTGCTGGCCTCAACCTCGAGGCGCGGCAGCAGCGCCCTGGCCTCCGCCAGGAGGCCGCCCATGATGAGCCGGCAGACCAGGGCCTGCCCCAGGCGGCTCGCGTCCTCACCGGACCAGGCATGGGCTTCGTACCGCTCCCTGGCATAGGCCAGGGCCGCCTGGTCGTCATCCAGCTCGGAGATGGCGTGGTAGAGGATCTGAGCCAGGGCCTCGGCGGCCAGATCAGGGCGAAGGGAGCCGAGCCATACCGGGTCGAAAGGCCGGTTCGCTACCTGCACCAGGGGGTGCGGCTCGGTGTACGAGTGGTCACACGTCGCGAAGAGCTTCTTCAGGCACGAGTGGTACAGCGCCGTATCGGCGGTATAAAGACCGATGCGCACCTCCCGCATCAGCCGGCCACAGGTGCTCTGCGTCCCGAACCGGTCCAGAGGCAGCTCGGCGTGAACCGCCCTGACCAGAGGGCCACAGTCGCCAGGGGCCACCTGCGACCGCGACGACTGCACAGGTGTGGAGTGGCCCCGGCCCACACGCAGGAGGGCGGAGAGGCCCTCGGCGGCGCAGCGCTTCACCGCCGGATCGGCATCCCGGCCGAGGAGGACCAGGATCTTCCGTGACCAGGGGAGGATCAGCTCGATGGCGGCCTCGGCCACAAAGAGGCGCACATCCCGCCGCGGATCCCCGGCCGCGGTGGACAGGAGCGCTGCCACCTCCGGACGCTCCGGGCCGATCCGGGCGACCGCGGTCAGGAGATTGGCGTAATAGAACCACGGCTCGGTCGCCACCATGTCGAGCAGGGCCGGCAGCACCTTCGAGCCCAGCCGGCAACAGGCCTCCAGGGCTGCGGTCCGGACCGCCCGATCCATGGGATGGCCATGATCGTAGCCCAGGTTGCCCACCAGGGCCTTGAGGAACCGCTCCCTCTCTCCGGGGCCACGAAGCCCGGCCCCCCGGGCCATCTGGGCATGATCCCAGAGGAGGGCCAGCCGCTGCCGCAGATCGTTCGTGCCAGTGAGGATGGTCGCCAGATCCGTCTCTGACCAGGAATAGGGCCGGGTCGCCCGCAGCACCTGCTCCAGCTGGGCTGCGGCGCAGGGTTGGCACAGGAGGCCGCCCGGGACCCGCAGGAGCCATTGCGCGTCCCGGCCACGACACAGAAGGCAGGTCGCGGGCCCCTTGTCCGACCAGGCCTCCTTGTTCTCGATCTCCCGGACGAGGCTGCCGGCAGAATAGAGGCGTCCGTCGGCCATGGCCCGCCGGGTGACGGTCTCCAGGATGGCTGGGTGGCAACGGTTGCCCTGGTCCAGGAGGCCCAGCTTCTGCAACCGCCGCAGGTAGGCAGCAAGAGCTCTGCCGTCCGCCACTCCCTCCCGCGGAAAGGACAGCCCACTCCGGCGCAGGCACCGGAGGATGGTGGCCCCATCGGTTGGCTCATAGATGACCGAGCACAGCTGCATGAGGGCCTGTCCCAGGGGGGACAACCCTTCGTAGGCCTGCAGGAGATGCGGGAAGGTCTGGTCTTGCTCAGCCATGGGCAGGATCCCCTCTTCCCCACGAAAAAAGGGGGCATGGCATTGACAGCCATGACCCCCCGAAAAACTGACCTGGTGAGCGGAGCGGGATTCGAACCCACGACCTTTGGCTCCGGAGGCCAACGCTCTATCCAACTGAGCTACCCGCCCACCCCTATCCGTGCCAAGTGAGGTCGAGAGATTACCACGAACCGGCCGCTCCGTAAAGATCCGGTTCGCATCCGGTCACGGCAGGGATTCCTGCCATCACCGGCCTGGCCCGGGCAACGGCGGGCCCTGCCAGCGGATCTCCAGCACCGTGGCGGTGGCCGGCCGGATGCGGCAGAGCTCGTCCGGTCGTATCCCCACCAGGGCCAGGATGCGCTGGCCAGCCAGGAGCACCGGCACCCGCCAGCGCTCCGCTCGGGGCACCCGGAGGTCGGACAGAAAGCGGGCCACCTTCTTGCTGCCCGGCGCGCCTTCGGGCCGGAAGCGATCCCCCGGCTGCAGGGAGCGGATCTCCAGGGGGAAGGCGACATCATCGGCGGCCAGGCGCATGGCCGGTCCCGCCGCGGCCACCGCCGTGGCCGGCAGCAGCCGGAAGGCCAAGCGACCGGCCAGCTCGGGCACCGGAACCTCCCCCGGCTCGGGGAGCAGGACCCGGAAGCCTGGCGCCGGCGAAGGCGGGCCTTCCCCCCGGCCGGCCCCCCGGCCGTAGGGAAAGGCGAGCACCAGCAGCGCGCCCTGGCGGCTGGCCCGCAGCCCCCCGGCCAGATGCAGCCGCTGGCCGGCCGGTGCCGCAGCCAGAGCCCGCAGGGCCTCGATCTGCCGGCAGCCGGGCCGGCAGCCCAGTCCCCACAGGGCCTCCTCCAGCAGGCGCCGCTGGATGGCCACCGGCTCGGCCAGAAAGGCCGCCACGGGCAGCTGCCGCGTCTCGGCATCGCCGCGGCCCCCGGCCGCGGCC
>JBFMBH010000208.1 GCA_040755095.1 Thermodesulfobacteriota bacterium | reverse complement strand
GCCCCCGGAGATCCGCCGCGGTTTTGGCCGGGGGGGGGCGCCGGCCACCTCGGCCGGGGGGGCGGCGGGGGATGTCGCCGGCACGGGGCCGGGGGAGTGCGGCCGGCAGGGGTTGCCGGCGGCGCCGCCACCGGAAGAGTGCATCCGCCGGCGGTGTCCGCCGTCGCCTCCGCCGGGGGATGAATCCCCCGGCTATCATAGCTGCTCTCGCTGCGCGAGGCTCCGGAGGAAACCCTCCTTGCAGAGCCACGCAGTGGCGTATCAGAGGTCGGCCGGAACGCCGGCGGGGAAGTGGCCATGGCCAACACGTATACCAGCCTTACCGTGCACATCGTGTTCAGCACCAAGGGGCGGGAGCCGTGGATCCACGCTGGCATTGAGCAAGCGATTTGGGGCTGCTTGGCCACTATCGCCCGCCGCCATGGGATGGTCGTTCATGCCGTTGGCGGCGCCGACGATCATGTCCACCTGCTTCTTGGCCTGCCGGCGACGATGGCGTTGAGCCGGGCTGTGCAGCTGCTCAAGGGCGGGTCCTCCCGGTGGGTCCACGAAGCCCTTGCTGGGCTTGAAGGGTTTGCCTGGCAGGACGGCTACGGGGCCTTCAGCGTCAGCAGGGCCTTGCGGGACGAGGCGGTGCGGTACGTGTTGCGGCAGCGGGAGCACCACCGGCTGGTCAGCTGGCCGGCCGAGGCCCAGGACCTGGCGGTGGCCGCCACCTGACCCTGGTCGCCGCCTCACGGCCTGGCCAGGGTGCGGGCCGCCTTCAGGATGAGCAGCAGCCAGGGGCTGGCGTGCAGAACGAGATCGAGCCAGTCGATGGGCCGCACCAGGCGGCCGGCGGCGAGCATGCGCAGCTTTTCCCAGAGGTGGGGCGGGGTAAAGGGGGCCAGGCCCAGGGTCAGGCAGGCGATGATCAGAACCGGCCAGGGCAGGTGATCGAGGAAGCGCAGCATGATGGTCTCCGGATTGCGCGGGCGCCTCAGGCCAGGCGCCGCACCAGGGCCTCCACGTCCAGGCCCAGGGCGTGGCCCAGGGACAGGAAGTCCTTCAGCCAGCCGGAGGCCTTGCGGTCACCGGCCGCGGCCTGGGTGTGCCGGGCCGGATAGAGGCCGGCCAGAAGCTCGGCGAACAGGTTCTGGGCCTGCCACATGGAGACCGGCACCTGCAACTGAGTGATGAGGCTGACGATGGCCAGGGCCCGGCCGAGGTTCTCCTGGCTGGGGGCGGCGGCCATGGCCGCCATGGCCGCCGTGAGTGGCGCCTCCAGGGCCGGGGCCAGCCAGTCGGCGCCGGTTGGGATCTGCCAGTCCGCCAAGTCCGCGACCAGCCTGGCCATGGCCTGGGAATCCCGCTCCGGCGCCGACAGGGCGGAGACCAGGGACTCCCTGAAGGCCACCTCGGCGCCCAGACGGAAGATGGCGGGCAGGCCCTGCTGAGCCCGCCGCAGCAGGGTCAGAAGGCCGGCATGCTCCCGGAAGGCGGCGGCCAGAATCCCTTCCAGATGGGCGCGGCAGCCTTCCACCCGGCGGGATAGCAGCTCCTGCCGGAGCTCGGGATGGAGGTCCGCCACGGTCCAGAGCCGGCCGCCCTGGGTCTTCAGCCAGGCGAGCGCCGCGGCCACCCCCTCCTTCGTGCGCACCTGGCAAGCCCGCCGGATGATGGGCGCCAGGGATGCTGCCGCCTCGCCGCTCCCCCCGGCCGGGGCGTCCAGCACGTGCACCTCGGCCCCTCCCTCGTGACCGTTGGGCCCGACCCCGAGCACGAAGAAGGTCGCCTCCTCGCCCAGGCCGCTGTGGCGCACCGTGACCAGACCACTCGGCCCCGGAGCCTCGGCTGGCTCCTCCCCGGCGGACCGGATCTCCACCTGGTAGCAGCCAAAGGTCATTGCCCCCCGGCACTCCCCGTCCAGGGCCATGGCCAGGCCGGCATGGCCCGCTGCCTCGGCAGGGCCAAAGCGGCCGGGCAGCACGAAGCGCCGGAACACCGCGGCACCATCCCCCATCTCGGCCAGGTTGCTCTCCGCCTCGACCAGGCGGCCCAGAAACGGCTCGGTGAGGGAGGCGCCGGAAAGCCCCTCCGCCAGCTCCAGGGCCCGGCCGGCGTAGCGCAGGATCTGCACGGTTTCGATGCCGGACAGCTCGTCGAAAAACCAGCCGCAGCTGGTGAACATGAGCATGGCCTGGCGCTGCATCTCCAGGAGACGGAAGGCCCTGGCCTCTTCCCCGGCGGCCAGGGGCCGGGCCGCATGGCGCTGCAGGAAGCGGATCCGGCTGGCAGCGCCCGGCTCCAGGAGAAGATCGATCGCGTCGTCCCGGGCCGCCCAGGGGTCGGCCAAGAGGTCCTTGGCCTCCTGCTGGAAGATGCCGGTCAGCTCGAAGCGCAGCCAGTCCAGGGTCTCCCGCAGCGGGGCGCGCCAGGCCTGATTCCAGCCCGGATGCCCGCCGGATGAGCAGCCGCAGTCGGCACGCCAGCGCTCCACCCCGTGGGCGCAGCTCCAGGAGCTGCGCTCGAACACCTCCACCTCCTGGGTGGGCGGGTGCAAGGAGAGATAGTGGCCGTAGCTGGTGAGCGTCAAGTCCTCCCCGTCGGCCAGCTGTGCGAGAACAAAGGCCAGCCCCATGTCGCCGAAGCGGTGGTGATGGCCGTAGGATTCGCCGTCGGTGGCCACGTGCACCAGGGGCGGCACCGGAGAGGCGGCGGCTGGCAGGGCCTCCTGCAGCCGGCCGGCCAGACGGGAGCCGTCGGCCAGGAGGCCGCCGAAGGCGATATCGTGGGCAATGGCGCCGTGGTAGAAGAAGACGGCAAGAGAACCGCCGCAGGGCAGGCGGACCGCATACGGCCGGCTGGTGTCGACCCGGCCGCCGGAGACATCCTGCCAGCGGCCGCGACCGGCCAAGGTCCGCACCCGCCGGGCCTGATTGGGGGCCAGGATGGTGAAGGCGATCCCCTCCTCGTGCAGGATCTCCAGGGTCTCCAGGTCCACCGCTGTTTCCGGCAGCCACATCCCCTCCGGCAGCCGTCCGAAGTGGCTGCGGAAGTCGGCGATCCCCCAGCGGACCTGGGTGATCTTGTCGCGCCGGTTGGCCAGGGGCATGATCATGTGGTTGTAAGCCTGGGCGATGGCGTTGCCATGGCCGTCCAACCGCTCGCTGCTGGCCCGGTCGGCGGCCCGGATCCGTTGGTAGGTGGCGGCATCGTGCTGCCGGATCCAGCCCAGCAGGGTGGGGCCGAAGTTGAAGCTGATCCCCTCGTAGTTGTTGACGATGGCCGCCACCTGGCCCGTGTCGTTGAGGATCCGGGCCACGCTGTTGGGGGCATAGGCCTCGGCGTGCACCCGCTCGTTCCAGTCGTGATAGGGGGCCGCCGAATCCTGGCGCTCGATGATCTCGAGCCAGGGGCTTTCCCGGGGGGGCTGGTAGAAGTGGCCGTGGATGGTGACATAGCCGCGCATGGTGCTCCTCGCCGGGACGCTGGGGGATGGCCCGGGCCAGGCCGTCTGGCCTTGTGCCGTGCTGTGAAGATACCCCGTCCCGTGCACCGTTGCACCGGCTTCGGCGGTGGACAAGGGTCCCAGGTTCGCGTATCCTGGGCCAGTCGTTCCGCCTGCGCCCCCCAAGATGAGGAGTCCGGGAGCCCCATGCTCGACGCCCTGCAGATCGATGCCCAGTTCCTTTCGGCCCTCCTGTCCATCGTCCTCATCGACCTGGTGCTGGCCGGTGACAACGCGGTGGTCATTGCCATGGCCGTGCGCACCCTGCCCAAGGAGCAGCGGCAGAAGGGCATCGTTCTCGGCACCGCCGCGGCGGTGGCTCTTCGGATCGTCTGCACCTTTTTTGTGGCCCAGCTGCTGCAGATCCAGTTCGTGAAGCTGGGCGGCGGGGCGGTGATCCTGTGGATCGCTGTCAAGCTCTTGGCCAGTCCGGTGGAGGCGGAGGCTGACGGCAAGGCGGCGACCAGCCTCTGGGAGGCGGTCAAGATCATCGTCATCGCCGACATCACCATGGCCATGGACAACATGCTGGCGGTGGGTGGCGCCTCCCACGGCAACCTGTTCCTGCTCCTTTTCGGGCTGGGCCTGTCCATCCCGTTCGTGATCTTCACGAGCAACCTTTTGTCCATGCTCATGGACCGTTACCCCATCATCATCACCATCGGCGCCGCCATCCTGGGCAAGGTGGGCGGCGAGATGATGATCACCGATCCCTGGACGGTGGCCTGGCTTGAGCCCTCCAAGGTGGTGATCTACGGGGTGGAGGCGGCCATGGCCGTGGCAGT
>JBFMBH010000207.1 GCA_040755095.1 Thermodesulfobacteriota bacterium | reverse complement strand
CGCTCCACCGCCATCTCGCCGGTGCCGAGCACATACCGGGCCGGGATCTCCGAGGCGTGCAACAGGGCGATGAGAAGCGACGAGGTGTCAAAGGCATTGCACAGCTGGCTCTGCAGGCAGGCATCCGCCCCCTGGATGGAGCCCCAGGTGGGCGCGTACTCGATGGTGTTCCGGACCCACTCGTAGATCCGCACCGGATCATGACCCAGCTCCGCCGCCTTGGCCTCGATGGCCGCGGTGACCTGGACCTCGACGGTGGGCGCCAGGTCGGCCGGCGTGGGCAGGTCACTGAGCTGCGCCAGCAGCAGACCTCCCGGGGGCACTGCGGCCGGCGGCAGGACGCCGGGGCTCAGGCCGAAAGAAGCATCCTCCGTATCCGCGACTACCGCCTCCCCACCGAGACCCGAATCCGCCCAGGCGCCTTCGGGTCCCAGGGAGGCAACCCGGATACCCGGCGGCAGCGCCACCGGATGATAGCCGGCTTCGGCCAGCCATGTGCCGGGGAAGAGCATGGCAAACGCCTCCTCGGCGGACATGGTGCTCGCCTGCCGGACCGGCTGGAAATCCTCCTTCTTCAAACGGGGCTCGGCCTTGGTGGGCTCGGCCGCCCGGTGCGGCAGGTTGTTGAAATCGATCCGCGGCCTCTTCACACGCCTCTTCGCCGCCTCGAACCGGTCCTGCAGCCGCCGGATGGCCTGGTCTTCCGCACCAGCCGTGGCTGCCTGATCAAGCGCCTCGACCTCGGCCATGAACTGCCGCTGCCCGCTCTCGTATTCCGCCACAAACTCCAGGTGCCGCTGGAGGATCTCCGCCGACACCGATTTCTCCCGAAGCCTTTGCTCCGTGGCAACGAACTGCCGCCTCAGCTCGCCATCCTGGGCCTCGATGGCGCTCCTGGCCTGCCGGATCCGGTCTTTGACCGCTCGCCGCGCCGCCGGGCCAGCCGCCTGTCGCAGCTCCTCCACCAGGCCACCCAGCGCCCGCACCTCGTCATGAATTCTCTCCTCCGCCCGGGGCTCTCTCCGGCCCTGGCCAGCAGATGGCGCAGCCTCGCCTGCAGCATCCCGGGCAGCCCAGGCGATATCCCGCAGGCCACCGAAGGACCACATATAGAAGAACAGCACAACCCTTGATGTTATTCGCAGAGCACGGCTACAACTGGAGCGCATTCCTCTCTCCTTCACGAGCAAGACCGGATCAATCCCGACGCATCACCGGCATCAAGACGGAACTATCCATCTCTATCCCAGGCCATGGTGGTCCAGGATAACGACCAACAGGTATCATTCCACGAGATAAGAAGAATGATGTCCCTTCGCAGCAGGCGTACAACCCTCCACAGCTGAATCCTTCCTGAAAATCTCCTTTTCGCAGGCTAGACGATTCAATGGATTCCTGTCAAGAGAAAAATCACTCCAAAATGGAATCATCATAGCGAGCGAACATGGCCGAAGTGTTGGCAGCATGCCCGCTGTTATGTCGGCCACCTCTTTTAATCAGGCAGAATTTCCCGTGGTGGCACGCGAAGTTGCTGTCCATACTCCCATCTTCTCCTGCAGTGGCTGCCGGCGACAACAATAGTGGTTTTCGGTCTGAAGGCCGGCGATGGCCAGATCCGGCAAGGGGCCGGCGCTACCCGCCGGCGCCAGCGCCACCTGGCCGACCTCGGTCAGGGTGTTGGCCGCCAGGGTGAGGCTGTAGGCCTTCGTTTCGTAGCCCGGCAGGCGGAAGGACAGGGTGCCGCTGGCCGCCGCCAGGCCGCTGATCGTGAAGCCGCCACCTGCTGGCGTAAAGACCGTCTCCTCGCCATAGCCGAAGGCAGCCGTGACCTCCACCCCCGCCAGGCCGGTGCCGGCAACGCTGTCCACCACCAGACCGGAGACCGCTGCTGTGGTGTCCGGCGGCGGGGCACTGCCTTCCGGGACCAGGGCCGGGGAAAGGGAGAGCACCCGGCCCGCGATGGCGGTGGACGCAACGGTCGTGGGCAGATAGCCCGGCGCCGCGAAGACGACGATGATGCCGCCGGCAGCGAGGCCGGAGACAGCGTAGGCCCCCTGGCTGTCGGTGACGGCAAAGGCGGCCGAGGAGCCGGTGACGGTCACCTGGGCGCCGGCAATGCCGAGGCCGGTGACAGCATCGGTCACCGTGCCCGCCAGGCCGGTGACCGGCACCGGCAGCGCCGTCAGGGACACCGGCCCCAGCAGCAGGTCCTGGCCGGCAACGACCGTGGCCGCCACCTGCCGGCTCTGGTAGCCGGCCTTGCTGAGGGCCAGGGAGTGCGCACCGGCGGACAGGCCGGTGAAGGCGAAGGAGCCGTCGGCCAGGGTGGTGATCTGGCCCGGAGTGGGGCCGATTATAGCCACCGCCACGCCGGCCAGGGGCAGCCCGCTGCTGGCATCTTGCACCAGGCCGGCGATGCTGGCCGGCAGCGACGGGATGGCTGCGAAGAGCGCCCGCAAGGCCAAAGCGGTCACCAACGGGTCTCCCTCCCAGGAGCCGTCGGCCAGCCGGCTATCCTCTATATACTGCTGCGCCGCCTCCAGCCTGGCACTCGCCGCGCCAGCCCGCTGCAGCACCAGGAAGGCCAGGGCCGTCTCGCCGACCGTGGAGTCCACGATGCCAAGACCGCCATCCCCGTGCTGCTGCGCCAACAGGAATTCCGTCCCAGCCGAGATGGGCGTATCAAGGACGTACCCATCGGCGTAGGACTGCAGGGCCAGGGTCACCCGGGCGGTCATGGAGACATTGCTTTCATGGCCGCCAGCCAGCCCCCAGCCGCCGTCCAGGTTCTGGGTGGAGGTGAGATAGCCGAGGGCAGCGGCGATGGTCGGGTCGTCGGTGGCGTGCACCGCAGCCAGCGCCTGCAGGGCCAGGGCCGTGTCCAGGTTGTTGACATCGTAGCCAGGGGTACCACCCCAGGCGGCCATCAGGTCGTCCACAGCGGCCAGAAGCGGCTCCAAATCGGAGCCGGGGGCACAAAGGGCAAGGATGCGGGAGGCAAGACCTTCGGTGGTGGTCAGGGGCTGGCTGGCCAGCCAGGCAGAGGCGGGTGGGAGGGATGTGCTGGTGGGGTCCAGGAGCGACAGGGTTTGCACCGCCTCGGCGGTGGTAGCGACAATGTCGGCGCTGGTGGCGACACCGCCCCAGGAGCCGTCCAGGTTTTGGCTGGCGGCAAGGAACTGCAGGCCGGTGCCTATGGCGGGAGTCTGGGCAAGGGCGGTGGTGCCCATGCATAGTGACAACCAGCCTAGCATGAATACGGATGTTTTACTCATGCATCCCCCTAGCCAACTTCTGCGGTATCCCATGATGCACATCCGTTCCGGATAGTCAGCTACCTCACCAAGCACTATGCGCGGCTCACGAGCGCAGAAAACTGGAATAGCCGCGACAACCGACCGCCATTGCTTTTCGTCACCAGGCCACCTATTTTTTGCTATCTCGATTCCCCGCTGGAACAATGGATACATAAACGAGAAATAGCCCAATAAACACAAGAAAAGTTATGCCGAGTTCCTTTCCAAGATATTCATCAAGAAATACCACCAACTCTGCACGCGTAACGAGCGACTCCTCACAACACATCCAAGCCGTGGCCACCAACAATGAAGCAACCCCAGCTATCAAACTGGAACATCTTGAGTGCACATATTTTGCAACAACAACTAAAGGCAGCGTTGCAACAAGTACTATATCAAGAATTGACGGATGTTCTGGCATCCCCAACCACCAATAATCGACATGCGAGAAATAGAAGAGAAAGAGCGGACGTGTGCTACCAGCCGCCGTATAGGTCGTAAGCACACCTACTGATTCCCTTTGCGTCATCCAGTGTTGAATACAGAAATACCTCAAAGTGTAACAAGCGAAGTACATAGTAACCAAACCTCGCAGCAGCACGAGCTAAAGAATTTTCGATAAGTAGCCACAAGTCCATAATGGCCAAATAGAGGCACATCACAAATTCCCTGGCGTTTTCTTCACCATACAAGGAGATTATCATCATGCAGAAATACAACCAGCTCATCATTCCAAATATAAGCGCGGCAATTGGGCCAGCAATAGAGAACGCGAGTACAGCCAGCGCACCAGTAACCGCGGAAAGCGAAAGGAAGATTGATCCGAGTGCTAACATTCCTTTATCGTGAGGAGTTAGAGACCCGCACAATCCCCCGCTGATCATGTATACCCCGGAGCCAGTGTCAGGATCAAAGACGATGAATCCGCATCCACCCCAGCCATTGAAGGTGATATTGGTCTTTGACACGGTCACCTCCTTGTCAGCATCGACCGCATCAACAATATCAGCAATCGTGTCCTCATCCAGCTGCAGCTGTGGCAGAACAGCATTGAGGTTGCTCTGGTCGATGGTGTAGATGGGAATCCCCTGGCTGTTGGCGATCTGCAGG